>CAYNGK010000037.1:0-13853 GCA_964396935.1 uncultured Methanosarcinales archaeon
GCGGACTAGCGCAGCGGGTCGACGAGCGTCTTGTCGACCGTGATGGTCTTGCCGATGACCACGTCGCCTTCACCCACGCGCGCCTCGGGGCTGACGATGCCGTCAGGCTCGAGGTGACGGTAGTCACGCTCGCTGCGGTAGCCGCGCGCGTCCTTGTCGGGGATCGAGACCTCATCCATGAGGCCGCCCGAGTAGCGCAGCTCTTCCGCCTGCACGGGGCGGTAGTACGTGCTGCGCGCGAGACCGCGGTCGATGCTGCCGCCGTTGATGACGATCGCATCCTCCATGTTGTAGCCCTTGTAGCTCATGACCGCGACGGTCATGTTCAGGCCGCTGGGGTGCTTGTCGTACTCGAGCACGTCGTACAGGAGCGTGGTGACGAGCGGGCGCTGCGGGTAGTGGAGCAGGTTCGTGTCCATATCCATACGCACGCCGAAGTTCGCGGCGTAGAAACCCACCGCCTGCTTCTGGTTCTTGGAACCTTGCGTGAGACGCACGCCGTGATTGTAGTTGCCAAACGGCACGAGTGCCGTGGTGATACCGACGATGTCGATGCTCGAGATCTCGAGGTGCGTGTGCTCGGGCGTGAGGTCGCTCTCCTCGATGGCGACGAGCGCCATCTCCTCTTCTGCCGCATCGAGGAACTCGATGAGGCCGGTCTTGATCAGGTCCTGCCAGCTCAGCTCGCCAGACTGGATGCGCTTCACGTGCTCGTCAGTCAGGAGCGACTTGCCGTTCTTGGCGACGATCAGGGGGCGCACGCTGCGACCGCGCGAGATCTCGATGAAGACGCTCTCCGTCGTGTCATCGTAGGTGATGTTCGCATCGTGAGGGATCGCTCCCTGGCGGCGGTCGCGCACGAACGAACCGATGAAGTCGCGCGCGGTGTCAACCGTCCCGATGAACTTGTAGTCGAGGAATACGTCTGCCATCGTGCATCACCTACAGGTTCTTGGCCACCTGTAGGCCAAGCCGCTTGAGCTCCTTGATCATCACTTGCTCATCGACCCCGCCGCTCGCGCGAGCGAGCATCGCGAGGTTCTTGCGCAAGCCGATGTTGCTTCCTTCCGGGGTCTCCGACGGGCACAGGCGACCCAAGTGGGTCGCGTGCAGCGAACGCGCCTCGAAGTTCTCCTGGCTCGAACTGAGCGGGGAGACGACGCGCTGGAGGTGCGAGAGGGTCTGGAGGTAGTTGAGGCGTTCGAGACGCTGGCATACACCGGTGCGTCCGCCGACCCAGTTGCCCGTCGCCATGCTGCTGTAGATCTTCTGCGTGAGGAGCTTCTCGCGGATGATCACCTTGATGCTCGGGAACTTGCCGCGCTTCACGATGCGCTGGAAGTTGTAGAGCATGTCGCCGATGAGCACCTTGAGGTTCACACGGAACAGGTCGCCCAGGAGGTCGCCTGAGAGCTTGAGGCGCTTGTTCATGTAGTGGTCCTTGTCATCCTCAGGCAACGCGCCGCCAGAGACCTGGACGTAGCGCTTGAGGTACTTGCACGCCGTGTATGCTTTCGCGAGGCGCGCGTCTTCCGTATCGCCGATGTGCGGGAGGAAGTACTTGTCGAGGATCTCCGCGATGCGCTCGAGGCGGATCTCGCGCGTCTGCGAGATGCCGATGCGCTTGGAGAGGTAATCCATCGCGTCTTCGGCCGTCTTGATGTCCACGAACTCGTAGAGGTTGATGATGACCTCTGAAGAGTCGGTCAGGCCGATCGCACGCATGATCTCCTCGTCCTTGATCATCCCGAGCGCCTTGATGATGGGCACGAGCGGGATGCGTTTGACGCGCGTGAAGGTGAGGTAGAAGATGCCGTCCTTGAGCTTCTCGTACACGTGCGGGATGCGGTAGGAGCCGCGCTCGGAGAAGAGCTTGCCCACCCACGGGCTGATGCCGGTGGATGCCTGCTCGACCATGAAACGGTTGGGCGCGAGGTCCTCGACATCGATGATCGCCTTCTCCGTGCCGTTGATGATGAAGTACCCCCCGGGGTCGTCCGGGTCCTCGCCTTTGCCGATGAGCTCGTCACGCGACAAGGTCGAGAGGTGGCAGTTCTTGCTTTTGAGCATGATGGGGATGGAACCGATCTGCGTCTTGAAGGATTCGCGCTGCACGCCATTGATGTGCGCGCTCACTTCGAGGTACATCGGTGCCGCGTAGCTGAGCTTGCGCAGGCGCGCCTCCATCGGGTAGATCGCGCGCGTGGAGCCGTCCGCTTCGGTGATCTCGGGCTTCGTGACCCAGATGCGGTCGAGCTGGATCTTGAACTCCTCGACGTTCGCGGGGATGATCGTGGGCTCGATGATCTTGTTCTCGTCGATGATCGCCTGGAGCTCGCGCTCGACGAACTTGTTGAACGAATCGATGTCGGCAAGCACGATGGAGTTGTGTTCGAAGTACTTGCGGATGAGGATCTGGGAGTTGCGGTTCTTCTGGTTCATGGGGATTACTCCGTCGTGACGATGCGGTAGAAGATGGCAGTGCCGGCGGTGGGCGAGGAGCGGGTGATGCGGATGACATCGCCCGTCTGGACGCCCAGGTGACGGATCGCCTGGTCGGTGCTCAGGATGCGCGGCAGCTGCACGGCAGTGACGCCGTACGTCGTGAGGATGCGCTTCTTCTCCGCGTCGCTGCACTTCTCGTGCTTGGGCACAAGGCGGTGGTCCGAGACGTTGAGCGACAGCGTGTCGGTATCCGCAGAACGTGATGTGCGCGTGGATTTTTTCGCCATTGATCTCTCCCCCTCGTGTTCCTTCCGATCCTCTGTGCTGCCCTGACTGGGCCCGGCGGGATTCGAACCCACGGCCAACCGGTTAAAAGCCGGTTGCTCTGACCAGCTGAGCTACGGGCCCGTTCTTCTGGGTGGCCGTGCGCTCTTGCCCGTCGAGCGGACTGTGGGCTCGGCGCGCCGTGCGCGCGTCCTTCTTTTCGACGCCTTGGCCGGGATTTGAACCCGGGTCGAAAGCGCGACAGGCTTTCATGCTAGGCCACTACACTACCAAGGCACGCTGTTGCTTGTGCCCGACGACCTTTCCGATACCGCAGCGTGCCATCAAGCGCATTGTTTTACGCGTGAAGATGGGACTCGAGCGGCATCAGGCGGGCACCAGGTAGTACAGGCGAATTGCCAACCCTTTTTAAAGGTTACGGCGAGAGCGTCCGGAGGGGCGATGTATGAGCCAATGCGGGGTCGTGGGAGGGGCACCGAGCATGCATACCGGCACCCGCCGGCCCTCCTTGTCGTACCACGCGATATCCTCAAAGCCGCGGTACGGGTAGCGCAGGATGCAATGGATGACGCCGTAGTGCGCGAACAGCGACAGGTCGGCGTCTGACGGGCGGTACGCGTGAGAGGGGTGGCTGTGCGCTACACCGATAATTCCCGTCACCGTCGGGAGCTGGTGCAAGTGCGTCGTCGCGGAATCGGTGCTCGCCTCGTACGCTTGTAGCTGCAGCTCGTCGATACGCAAGACGCCATCGCGCACGCCCTTGGTCGCGCTCAGGTACGCGAGCATCTCCTTGGGCCACGACGAGCGCGCCATAAGGCACAGGTCACGCACGACCGACGCCTCGACGGTCACCGCGCGCGCGGGCTTCCCGCCGATAGGGGCGAGCAGGAGCCGACGTGGGAGATCGGCGAGCCAACGACGCAAACGAGCGAACATCACAGCGCAGACGTACCGCAGGGCATTTAAACACCGTCGGTGGGGATGGCAGCATGCGTGAGCTCAGAGTCGCGACATGGAATCTCTTCTGGTGTCTCGGATACCCAAAAAACGAGTGGTCACGCGCCAGTAAGGCAGTCCGGTATTTTCGGCATCGGGAGGATCGGACAGAGGTCATGCGTATCGCAGACGCGCTCAGGGGATTGCGCCTCGACATACTTGGGGTGCAGGAGATCGACGGCGGTTCACGGAGAAATGGCGGGTTCGATCAACGAGAGCACGTGCGGCGATCGCTCGTGATGCGACACGTCTCCTACGCGCCCGATCGATCGTGGTTCGGGTACTGCGATGACGGCAATGCCATCATCAGCAAACGGCCGCCACTACGAACGGCACGGATACCTCTGCCGTACCGCATCGAGCGACGGAATGCGATCGTCAACACGATACGACATGACGGAAAAGAGATCGACGTGTACGTGACACATTTCGGCGCGCATCGAACGAACAAGAGCGAGCGATGCGCGCAAGCGAAAGCGATACACGATCGCATCACGTCCGCAAAGAGGCCGGCGATCCTCATAGGAGACCTGAATTGCGAACCCGGCTCGGAGGAATACCGCGTCCTTTGCGGCACAGGGACGCTATACGGCAGGGCGCACGCGCCGACGTATCCCGCATTCCGTCCAACAAAGCGATACGATCATATCCTCTGCACACCGGACCTGAGCATCATCGAGTGCCGGACAATCAACACCGAACATTCCGACCACCTGCCGGTGTTCGCGAGGATCGTGAGGGCGCGATGACGCTCCCCATCACCAACAGGACGATCACCCGCGCGCTCGCGCTCGTGCGCGCGGAGGTGAAGAGACACGATCTGCCCATCGTCACGCTGGTGGCGCAGATGGGTCGTGACCCGTACCGGGTGCTCGTCGCGACGATGCTCAGCTTGCGCACGAAGGACCTGGTGACGGCGCAAGCGTGCGGCAGGCTGTTCGCGCGCGCTGACACGCCCCAGCGCATCTGTGCGTTGAGCGAAAGCGAGATCGCGAAGCTCATCTACCCGGTCGGGTTCTATCGCACGAAGGCGAAGCAGTTGCGCGCGACCGCGCGCATCATCATCGACGTGCACGGCGGCACGGTGCCGGATGATATCGACACGCTCGTCACCTTGCCAGGCGTCGGGCGCAAGACCGCGAATCTCGTCGTGACGCACGGGTACGGGAAGCCCGGCATCTGCGTGGACACGCACGTGCATCGCATCAGCAACATCTGGGGGTACGTCAAGACCAGGACGCCAGAACAGACGGAAACGGCGTTGCGCGCAATACTGCCGCGCAAGCATTGGATCGAGTACAACGACCTGCTCGTCTCGTTCGGCCAGCACCTGTGCGTGCCCGTGAGCCCAAAATGCAGCATCTGCCCCGTGCGCGCGCTATGCCCGCGCATCGGCGTGAACCGCAGCAGGTAGGAAACACCGCAAAGGAGAAAAACACCCCCCCACTCCGCTGGCGCATATGCGACCGCTCCTCTTCTCCGGCGATCTGGAATCGAGCGGCCCCGTAACACCGACGTACAGCATGATCTCTGTCGGCTATTGCCTGGTGGACGAGCCGCAAGTGACCTTCTATGCGGAGCTCGCCCCCATCAGCGACAGGTACGTGGAAGCGGCGATGCGCGTCGGCTGCCGCGGGCTCGCGTGCGTGCGCGAACGCGCTGGCGATCCGCGGTTCGATCCGCATGGCGACCTGTTCGATCCGGCAGCGGTCCTCGCCGAACTCGAGCGCGCCGCCGAGCGCCCCGAGGAAGCGATACGACGGCTTGCGCGATGGATCTCGTCGGTAACGCACCGGCGCGATGGCGCTCCGACCGCGCTCTACGCGCCATCCTCGTTCGAGAGCGGCTTCCTCCCGTACTATTTCGACACCTTCAACAACGGCGTGAACCCATTCGGACACAGCGCGTGGGACGCGGGGTCCTACCTGCGGGGCGCGACGGGGGATGACAGCGCAAGCCTCTCCGGGCTCGGGCAACGCCCTGCCGACGGGCTCACGCACCACGCGCTTGAGGACGCGATCGCGCAGGCGAACGAGTTCCGCATCGCGCGCAAGATCGCCAACGAGAACCGCATCCGCCACGGCCTGTATCGGCGTTGAACCGGGCGTGGCTGCGCAAGCCAGCACGCGCGCGATTCGCGGGCCTTCGAGCAGAAGATTGAAAATCTCGACAAGACCCCCTTGCTTCCGCATGGGTCCAAAAGAGACACCGCTCGTGATCGGCATCGGAGATCTGCACGGCCACCTGCCGGCGCTCGAACGGTTGCTCGATGGGCTGCATGAGGAATTCGGGATCCTTCCTGATGGCGCACGCCTGCGCGACGGCGTGGAGATCATCTTCACCGGCGACTATATCGACCGCGGCGAACACAGCAGAGAGGTCATCGGCACGGTGATGCGGCTGCAGGAACGCAACCCGCACCAGGTCCGCACGCTCTTTGGGAACCACGAATTGCTCGCGCTCGCCGCCCGACAGGATGCGAACTTCGTAGCGCAACAGGCAGATCCGCAACTGATGTACCGCATGGTGACCGCGCACGGCCGCAACGGCGGGTGGGCATTCGTCAAGCAGCACGGCAGCGACGCGCAGAGCGCGTGCAGGGCATTTGCGGCCGCGATCGCGCCAGCATCACCCGTTGGCGCATGGTTGCGTCGGCTCCTGCCGTACCACCGCACGCGCAGCGGGGACCGGGAGCTCCTGTTCGTGCACGCCGGCATCCCGGAGCAGCTCAACACGCCGCAGCTGCTTGCGGCGTACGCGAGCGCGTTCTCCACGCATCTCGAGAGAGCCACAAGCACGAACACCGTCAGGAAATACCTCGAGCACGATCTGGTCAGCGATCACAGCGTCTTTTGGGATCGGCGTATCCCGGATGGCGATGCCGACCCGGATGCGCTCGCGCAACGGCTCGGCGTGGACCGGATCATCATTGGGCACACGCCACAAAAGCGCATCACCCGGTACGGGATCGCCGTCTACAACATCGATGTCGGGATGTGCCCGGCGTATGGGGAGAACGGACCTGCGGCGATCGTGTTCACACCATCACAGGTCATCGATTTCGATCTCAAGCACGGCACCGGAACGCTCGAGCCTAGCGGACAGGATTAGCGCGACAAGGATGATGCGTCAAGGAGCTGTTGGAACTGCTCATGTGTGATACGCGATTCCGGCGCCCACGCGTCGGCCCGCTCACGCAAGCGCGCGAACTCACCGGCCCGCGTCAGGACACGGAACTGCCCGACAAGCCCTTCCAGGCGCTTGATCGCCAGCTCGCTCTCGGCTTGCAGTGCGGCAAGCTCGGTGCGCACGACCAGGAGCTCGTGGCGCAGCCCTTCCTCCACGCGCGCAAGCTCTCGCCGCGTACGGCGGGTCTCCTCGCGCGCACGCATCCCGTTCTGGTTGGCGATCGTCACACGCGCGACGAGCCGTTGCACGTGCGACAGGTCCACATCGGACTGCGCTTGCGCAGCGACTGTGCGGAACGGTGATTGCCTCGCAGCGGGCACAGGAGCGTCCATACTGAGGGGTTACGCGCGGCGCCCAGCATAAAACCCTACCGTCTCCCCGAAAAAATGGTAACGAAAAGTATATAACGACTCCGACGAGGACCCGTCCTGTGCGACATCCGTCGTACGGGGAAAAGAGGGGGGAGTGAATGGCTGACTTGGATATCGTGCCGCCGGCGATGCCGGGAGGGCACCCTGCACCGGAACGCAAGAAGGAGGGCTTCTTCAGCAAGCTCTTTGGTCACGGTCAGGAACCGAGCACGCCCGCGCCGACCCCCGATTTCACCGATGTCGATATCGAGGAGATCAAGCGCAAGCTCGGCTTGCACGAGGATCAGGCGCCGACGCGGATGCCGGATCCTGAGTCCTTCCTCCCGCCGCCGCCTGACGCGTCGAAAGACGAACGCATCGCTCCCAGGCACGCAGAGCCCGTTCCCACACCATCCGCTCAAGAACCGATGCGTATCGAGGAGGAGCAGCCGTTGCCGCGTGTGGAAATCGCGGACTGGACCGCCGATGGCGCAAACGCTACGCCTTCGGACAGCACGGTCGCGACGCGACGCGTCGCCGCGAAACGGACCGCCACGAAGAAGGAGCCGGTCGTGCCAGCAGTCGAGCCGCGATCGGAGTGGAGCGCGCCGGCGCATGAGGCGGACACCCCCGCCGCACCGGTGACGACCGCATGGACCGCGGAGGAGCCTGAGAGTGCAAGCGCACCTGCGCCAGCGGATGAGGCGATGCCGCACCATCACGCCGCGGTCGAGCAGCACCTGACAGCGATCGACAAGGCGAGCGAGAAGCTCACCGCACGCGCGAACAGCATCGCGCAAGCGGCCGTCGCACAGGTCGCGACCGCCCAGGGAGTGGCGGATTCCGCAGAGCTCCCGGAGTGGAAGCTCCAGGACAAGGAGCTCCACCCGACACAGTACTTCATCCTGCGCAACGGCCAGCCGCTCAAATCCCTCAAGGAGTTGCTTGAGGTCATCACCTACATCGATGATAGCACCTTCGACCACCATGTGAACGAGTACCGCAACGATTTCGCCCAATGGATCGAGGGCGCGATCGGGGATGCCGATCTCGCACAAGAGGTCAGATCCGCGACCGACCGCGCCGGGGTTATGACCGCCTTGCGGGCGCACGCGCAGGATCGCGCGCAGATGGCGCAAGCGAAAGAGCGCAAGGCGCTCGTCTCGGTGCGAAAGACCGAGCAGGCGATCACGAAACTCAAGGACGCGGGCAGCGAAGTGGATCGCCTGCGCGCTGAACTCGAGACCCGCACCCGGGAGCTCCTGGGCGAGCGCAAGCGCGCTGCCAGGATCGTCAAGGGCGCGCTCGATAAGGAGATCGACCACCGGCTCACGCATGAGCGCGAGGCGATGCAGCGCGCGATCGAGCAACTGGAGCGCGGCAAGCAGCTCTATGCGAGCAAGGCGAAGGAACTGCAGCAGCGCCTGGACGAGATCGGGAAGCGCGAGCAGCAAAACGAGGCGATCGGCGCGCGGCTCAAGGAAGCGGAGCTGCGCGTGAGCGCGACCCGCAAGGAGGTCGCGACCGAGAAGGCCGAGCTCGTGAAGCTCAAGAGCGAAGCGGCGCAGATCCGCAAGGAATACCTCGAGACCCGTGCTCGCCAGGAAGGGCTGGCCGCCGACCTCAAGGAGATCGACCGACGAACGGCGGAACTCGCGCGCCATGAAGAGGCGTTGCGCCAACGCGAGGCGAAGGTCACCGCCGATATCACCCGAGCGCACGAGGAACGCGTAGCGCTCGAGCAGCTGAAAGCTGAGCACCTCCCGCGCGAGGAAGAGCTCAAGCGCAAGGAGGACGCTGCGCGCAAGCTCGTCGCAGACGCCCAAGCGCGCGCGAAAGAGGCCGTGGAGCGCGAGCGGGATTCCATCGCACGCGTGCGCGCCGAGACGCAGAAGCTCGAACGCGTGCGCACGCAGATCGATCGCGCGCTCTCGAAGATCCTCAAGAGCAAGAAGAAGATCTCGACCGCGATCGAATTGCGCAAGCATCTCGAAGCGTCGCTTCTCGGGGCGAAGAGCGCAGTGAGCACGGAACGCAAGGAGCTCGAGGGCGCGGGATACCAAGCGCTCGTGGAGTCGAGCGTCGCTCAGACCCCCGCCGGCCAACCGCCGTCGGATGCGGACGAGGACCTGGGCCGCATCCGTGATGCGGAGTTCACCCTCAAGATCACGCAGGCGCGCGCGGCGCTCGAGCGCAAGGACTTGGCTGCCGCGAGGCAGTGCTACGAGGACCTACGCCAGTCGTACGCGCAAGTCAAGGAGGACGCTCCAGAGCGCAGCGCGCTGTACATCGCTATTCGCGAGCTGTACGACGACATCCACCTGGCGATGCTCGGATAAGGAGCTACGAGCGGCAGTCGTCTAGAGGTACTCGAGCTCATCAGGGCTGAGCGGTTGTCCACGGCGCACTTTCTCCTGCACGCGCAGCGCTTTCGAAAGGTCCGACGGACCCGTGGAACGCGTCGGCATACGCTCGCGCTCGATGACCCGGCGCGCGGTGGGCGCCTGCAGCAGCAGCTCACCATTCACCTCGAGCATCTTCGTGAAGCTCACAGGGCCGCACGAGTTGCAGGTAAAGAACACCCCGAACTTGCTCTCGCGTCGCGTGAGCCAACGGTTGCACATGCACTTCACTTCTGGGAACGGCACATCCGCGTGCTTCACGCACACCGGGACGTCCTGCGGGTTCTTCGTCATCGCGATCGCGCGGCAGAACGGGCACAGGGCGGATTGCGATTGCCCATACACCTTGCGGGACATTGGTGCAGCTGGCGACCGAAGTGCCTCATAAGCGTTTCGGCGGCATCTGGGCCAGTCCCGATCAGCGCACGAGCATCGAGATCTCCCTCGCGTACCGAAAGAGCTGCGCAAGAGGTGCCGGTATCTTCGCCGTATGGGAATTCCCTTCGTCCCACAATGGCAACGCCCGTGGGAAATCCTGGTCCATAAAGCAGCGGAACGCGCGCGCGTAGTACTCGGTGAATGGTGTCGTTCCCTTGAGCGCGTTCGTCGCGCCGATCTCGCCGATACGCTGGATCTTCTCCGCGACCATACGGTAATCCATCGCGCGGATGATGGGGACTCCCTTGTCCGCGGCGTATTTCCCTTCGGCGAGGTAGCGTCGGATCTGCATGACGAGCAGGTAGTAGAAGCGCGTCAGCGTATCGCGCAGCTCACCCACCACTGCCGGATCCCGTTGCCGTTCCGTCACGAGCGCGCAGGAGAGGTGGAACATCCGTTCCAGGCACTCTTCCATAGTCAGGTCGTCGATGCGGAAGCACTTCACCACCACGTTCGCTCCGGTCTCTTCGATGATCTGGAGGTTCATGAATCGCTTGAGGAACACATACAAGTGCTTGCGGTCGGCGGCGCTGATGGCGGGCGTGAGGATGGTGATGCGTTCGTTGCCGTCGAAATACTCCTTGAAGAATCGGCGGGGGAAGTGCACGTCGTACGTGATGGTGACGTCGCGTTTCCGTTCGCGCTCGATATGCTCGGGGACGATGCTCAGGTGACCTCCTTCATCCACGAGGAGCCGCAAGAGTGTTCCTTTCCTGACCCCGACAGCGGTCGTCCAGCCCTTGGGTAGCGTGACGAGGAGTGAGGAACCGATCTCCTGCACGCTGCGCTCCACGACTTGCATATTCCCGACGGGAGCGCGCACGTATTTAAATATTACGAAAATATAAGCATCTTTAAACATTTATAGATAACAATTATATTTTTGAGATCATCCTCTCTCGGTATGGAGAAAATCGACATCCACTGCCACACCACCAAACGACCGTTGCCAAAGACCGCGTGCCCGGATGCCAGCCTGGCGGAGATCGATCGGCAGATGCGTATGCACGACATCAGCCACACACTCCTGTACGCGTCATACTTCCCGCATCGCGGCAGCGGCATCACGAATTTCCGCCTCCAGCACTGGATCGCCGAGCAGACCGCCCGCGAGCGCCCAGAACATGCCGCACACGCGGCACCTGAGCTCGGCAGGTACGGCCTGGTCGGCAGTCTCGATATGGGCCACTACTTCCGCCAAGGAGTAAGCGAACTCGAGGAGCTCGCCGAGGCACGCGCATTGCGCGGCATCAAGATCTACACCGGATACCAAGAGGTCGATCTCGCCGGACGGAAGCTAGAGGAGGTCTTCCGGCTCGCGGCCACGGCCCGCATCCCGCTGTTCTTCCACACCGGGTACTCCTATTGCGCGATGCGCACCACCGGCAACCCATCGTACGCCGGGTTCGTCAACCCGACAGACATCTCTCGGCTCGCCGATCGCCACCCGGAGAACGACCTGGTGATCTGCCACCTCGGCAAGCCGTTCTTCAAAGAGACGATAGAAGCGCTCCGAAACTCGTCGAACATCTGGACGGACACGTCGGGGTTGCTTGACAGCAAGCACGAGGCTGACGAGGTGTCGCTGTGCGCGCAGGAGTTGCGGCGAGTCGTCCACGAAGCAGGACCGCGCAACATCCTCTTCGGTTCGGATTTCCCGGTCGAGAGCCATGAGCACGCGGTCATCATCGCGGAGACTGCACTCCTAGGACTCACCGCGGCAGAGCAACGGCAAGTATACAGCGGGAACGCGCTGCGATTGCTCGGAGGGAGAGTATGAAAAAGATCTTGTTCGTCGGCGGGACGTTCGATGATACCGGAGGACGACCATCGAAGATCGCGGAGAAGCTCAAACACACGATAACTCATGACGATATTTTTTGGATGAACCGGTGGCTTGAAGGAGAATACCGCACCGATAGGTCTATCGAGGCGTATAACGGAGGAGAGTACAGGCAACTCGAAGGAATTGTGGCGAACGCCGATCATGACGCGGTGTTCTGGTTCCCCGACATCCCCAACAACAAGGAGAAGCTTCTACCAATGATCAAGCGCAACAACCCGTCCTGTACACTCGTCACGAGCAAGCGCAACGAGGGACAATACGGCCTCGCGGACGTGATCGCCCACGGACTCCGAAACCACAGCAATCTCTTGCTCGAGATCAAGACAGACCAAGAACCATATGTCGCGAGAGTGCTCGACCCGCTTGGCAACCTGTACTATGAGGGAACGGATTTCAGCGATGCCGGAAGAGCTCTCCGTTGGAGGACAGAACAGCTGATGAAGATTACTCGGGTCTCGAGCAAAAGAATCGGTGATGTCAAAGCTATTCCTGCTAATGAGGAATTCTTCACTGTTGTTCGGGGGAGCGCAGAACGGTTCCACAACCTCATCCGCAGCATCGCGCATCAGGAGCGGTTCGTGGGCAACGCGTCGTTCCGTTGCGAGAACGGATTCCCCTCGTTCCGAGACGCGGACAAAGGCCTCATCTACGTCTCACGGCGCAACATCGACAAGCGACAAATCGGACCTGAAGGATTCATCGCGTGCGAACAGGGTAACCCCATCAAGTTCTACGGCGACCAGAAACCGTCGGTCGACACGCCCATCCACCTCGCGCTCTACGATGCGTTGCCAAACATCAACTATCTCTTGCACGGTCACGTCTACATCTACAACGCCCCACACACAACACAACTCATTCCATGCGGAGCGCTCGAGGAGGCGCGGGAGATATTGAACATCGTCCCTGCAGCGACAACAAGATTCTCGCTCAACTTGGCCGGCCACGGTTGCATCATCGGGAGCGACAGACCTGAAGGGCTTAAGGGACATTTGTTCGTTCCTCGGCCGACACCTGAAGATCAGACTGAGAGATATATGCGGAGGATCGGCTACTATGATTGACGACACCAAGGTGGAGATTGCCGGCACATACCTCGCTGGGCGCAGTATCGCACTATGCGTCTCAGGCGGCATCGCCGCCATCGAGACACCGAAGATCGCACGCATGCTACGGCGTTACGGGGCGGGTGTGCGCGCATATATGACCCCTGCCGCCAGCGAGTTCGTCGGGAAAACCTCGCTTGAGTGGGCGACCGAGCACCAGGTCGTCGACCGCTTGTCCGGTCTCGCCGAGCACTTGTGCCGTGAGGACGCGGTGCTCCTGTGTCCGGGGACGCTCGATACGATCGACAAGATCCTCACCGGCATCGCCGACAATCCCGTGACGACGCTCGTCGCCAGCGCACTCGGCATGCGCAAACCGGTGCTGATCGCACCGACGATGCACGACTCGCTGTATGCCAACCCGATCTTCCAGGAGCGGCTCGCGCACGCGCCCCGATACGGCATCACGATACTCGAGCCGCGTAGCAGCGAAGGCAAACGGAAGATCCCGCGACTCGAGACGATCACCGCACGCGTCACCAGGGAGCTATCGAGGGATCCGCTCAGAGGCAAGCGTATCCTCGTGACCGCCGGACCGACACCTGTGCGCATCGACAGCGTACGGCGCATCACCAACACCTTCAAGGGCACGCTCGGTCGCGAGATCGCCAAGGACGCGTACCTGCGCGGAGCGGATGTCACGCTGCTTCTTGGCGACACCGCGCTTCCGGTACCGGAGTACCTACGGACGCGGCGTCACGCGGATCTCGACGAGTATGTCGCGAACGTGTCAGATGAGCTCGAGCAAGGGTACGACGCCGGCATCTTCTCGGCCGCGGTCGCGGATTACCGACCC
>CAYNGK010000037.1:13863-14982 GCA_964396935.1 uncultured Methanosarcinales archaeon
ACCGACCCGAAACCGTCGTCGATGGAAAGATCCCGTCTGGCGGTGTCTTGCGCGAGATCCGCCTCGTGCCGACCGACAAGGTCATCAAGCAGGTCCGTGCGCGATATCCCGGACTCCATATGACGACGTTCAAGCTGGAGAGCGGCATCACCGAAGATGACCTGCTCGCCATCGCCCGCGAACGGATCGCGCAAGGGTACGACCTCGTCGTCGCGAACCGACTCGAGGATGTACGCACGAACCATCGTGCGTACCTGGTCGGCAAGGACGGTATGGCGTCGACAGCCCACACGAAGCAAGGCATCGCGCGCGCGGTGCTGGACCGCATAGGGCAAGAGCTCACCGTGCGGCAGGATCCTCACTAAGTGGCGCGAGCCGTGAATGCCGACAGGTATTTATCGGACTTGCGAAACACCGCGACGCAGTATGGCACTGCCGCGTATCTACTTCGGTCACCCCGTCAACACCTACAACACCGACCTCGAGCGCACGTTGCTGGAGATCATCACCGCAACGTTCCCCGACTATCAGGTGGAGAACCCGAACCAGCCACACCACCAGCAAGGGTATCAGGACTGGAAGCGGCGGACTGGCAGCGGCATGAACTATTACTACCAGCTCGTCCTGCCCAAGATGGACGCGGGCATCTTCCTACCGTTTTCGGACGGGATGTGGGGAGCTGGCGTGTACAACGAGGCGCTGTTCCTCGCCGAGCGCGGCAAGCCCATCTTCGATATCTCGTGGGATGGACGGCTCATCCTGCCGACGATCCTCGACCCCGAGAAGCGCCTCTCCATCGATGCGACACGCAAGCGCGTGTACGGCCCTACTGGCACTCGCTGAACCTTGCGTGCGAGTAAACGCAGCGGTGCTTGCCGTCAGCGTCAGAAGATGACGAACGTGAGGTACATGCTGACGAACAGGAGCGCGACCAGGCCACCAAGGAAGAGCCAATCCGCGATCTTCTCGATGAGCACCGCACGCTCATGACGGATGGCGATGTAGGACATGATCGTGGCGCACACGAACAGCACGACGCTCAAGGTCAGGAGCTCATCCCCGATGCTCTCTTTCGGCACGCCCAGGGAATAGAACAACGTGAGCACCATCACGCTCACG
>CAYNGK010000038.1:0-8335 GCA_964396935.1 uncultured Methanosarcinales archaeon
ACAACGCAGAGGGATGTGGACTTTCTTTGCGATCTGCGGGTAAAGAATTGGGAAGGAGGATTGGATCGCCTCGGACAATACTTTCGCAGACGCCAGGAAGAAGCCCACCGCCCTTGATATTGATGCAGTCTGTGTAGACCGCACACTGCCAGAAGGGAGAGCTCGCCACGTTACTATCGCTCAACGTGTCGAACAGCGTCTTGAACATCCATATCCCACATAGGAAGGGTTTATCATCCCCCCCTTGAAACCTCGTGTTGGTGACGACATTCCAGATTTCTTGCCCGAAGTGCCGCACGGGCAATCAGCTCAAGATGATTGACCTGACGGAGGGCAACAGGATCCTGTGCCGGCATTGCGATATGCGCATCGTGCTGACCTTCACCGGGAAGACCCCGCAGCAGATCATCGAGGACTTCAGGAAAGAGCTGCAAGATGCGCTGCCCAAAGAGCTGAAACTCATCCTCCGATAAGGAGGGGCGCGACCAGAAAGAACGGGTGCCTTCGTTTTTCGGCGAAACCGATACCTTTCCCCGCTACGTACTTAAATGCGGCGCTACCACCCCCGCCTATCAGGTCAACATAGACCAATGGAGGCGTCACACATGGAACCCCAGACCGCACCGTCCAATCCCTACCAGCTCATCGAAGACCGCATCGCGAGCGCGCAAGCGTCGATCGCCGCCGGCAAGCTCGGCGCCGCAGAGAGTGCGGTCGTGGATGGTTGGTGCGAGATCGGGCGTCAGTACCGCGACGCGCAGGCCGCGGGCACGGACCTCACGCAGGCCGACCGCGCGCTCAGCGCGTACAACGCGCAGCTCTTGCGCCTCGAGGGCCAGATCCTCGCGCAGGGCTCGGGCAAGGCGTACCGCCGCGGCAAGGAGCTCGCGCTCACTGGCCTCGAGAAGACGCTTGGCGCTGAGCGCTACGCGCGTTTGACGCAGGACGCACGCGACTACCAGGACGCGGTGTCTGCCGGCACTCGAGCCGTCGTAACCGAGGTCAAGGACGCGTACGCTGAGGCGAAGGCGGGCGTCGCGAAGGGCTCCGGTTGGCTCTCGCGCAAGCTCAAGAGCATCGCTGACAAGCTCGAAGGGGAGTGAACCTCCGGCGTTTGGACGCATCTCCTCTTTTTCCACTTCTCTTCTCCATCCGTAACGTATAAGAACCCCACAATACCGTAACCGTACGAATGGATATCGTCCTCCTCACGATAACATTGGCCATCCAGGTGATCGCGGTCGTGATGGTGATCTACACGTTCTACCGGATCTCAGAGCGGCAATTCCCCAAACTCGCGGCGCTCGAGCGCTATCACCTGATGCGCAAGCGCTACGAGCACCTGCGCTGGAGCCTCCTGTTCGTGGGCGCGCTCATCGCCATCCAGCTGTTTGGCGTGATCGTGTACGTGCGCAGCGGCACCCTGCCGGTGGCGCAAGTGCTCATCAGCGATGTGATCGTGATTGCGTTGACGATCCTGCTCTCGCGCATCTACAAGGAACGGTCGCGCTTGCAGGACATGGACCTTGGAGAAGAGATCAAGCAGGAGAAACCGGCGAAGAAGTGAACCGTACGCGTCTCCTCGCAACATTTAAATAGGCCTGTCTCCGGAGATGGCACATCATCCAGAGGTGGGCAATGCGCAAATCTCGTCGCGGTTCGATGCAGCTCGGTATCGAGACAGTCGTCATCCTCATCATCGCTATCGTGCTTTTGGGCAGCATGATCTACTTCATCAAGTCGCTCATCAGCCCTGATGATCTCAAGAAGCAGCTGGAGATTGAGCGCGGGTGCGGCAAGACGATCATCCCCAACGACGCGACACCCGTCTTGCCTGACAGCATGGTCGTCGAGTACGGGCGCAACAACGAGGTCGGCTTGTGCGTGTATAACGACTTCGGCAAGAGCCTCACCGGCGTCAAGGTCCACTTCACGAGCTGCCTCAAGCCGGACGGGACGGCAGTGGCGGACCCCGCGACCATGTTCAAGGTCATGGACCTCGGCTGGGACTACGATCGGACCGGCAAGCCGTTGGCGCACAAGTTCCAGATCGAGCCGATCTCCCCGCCCGTGACCGAGGATGACCTCGGGAATTGGTTGTGCCGCATCCAGATCAGCGCGGCACCAGGCCCCATCAACGATGCGAACCCCGGCGTCGGCCCTGTGCCCCTCACGCTGGTGTTGGAGTGACTCCTATGAAACGCGTGATCACGAGGCAAGAAGAGTTCGAAGTCCTCAAGATGGTGCTGGACAAGTTCCTGTGGATCGGGGTGCTCATCCTCGCGTACGGGTTCTACCGCATCATCGCGCTCAACGAGAGCTTCTGGTACGGGTTCTCCATCCTCTTGGGCGGTGCGGCATTGCTGCTCCTGTTCGTGTGGATCCTCGTCAAGGAGTACAACTACGCGAAACGCTAGGAGGCGGTCCTGGCATGCGACTGCGCCACGCGATCCCGCGCTCCCGCCGTGGCGTGGAGCTCGCGATCAGTACGGTCGTCGTGCTCATCTTGGGCGTCATCATCGTTGGCGGTGGCGTCGCGCTCGTCTCGGTGATCCTCCAGGAAGGCGAGACGATCGCCACCGAGGTCTCGCAGGCGCAGATGCGCCAGCTTGATACGCTCTACGGCCAAGGGTACTTGGTCGCCGTCACGCCAAAGCGGGTGGATGTGCGCGCCGGGGAGACGGCGATCTTCGCGGTCGGTGCGCACAACATCCTCAAGACCCCAGAGACGCTCCTGCTGAGCGTGAGCGGCACGGGCCCGGACGGCCTGCCGGTGCCGTTGGGAACACAGGTCGGGTCGTGGCGTTCGCAGTACTTCCCGGACCTCCCGGTCGATCCGGACAAGAGCGCGGCGAGCCCGATGGGGTTCACCCCGCCCGATACGGCGCCGCGTGGCACGTACACGTTCATCGCAACGCTCAAGCGCGAAGACGGCTCCGTGTATGACAGCCCGCGCGCGTTCACGGTCGTTGTGGAGTAGCTCACCGCCCGGCGTGCAGCAGGTGGCGTAACGCCCGTTCTTGGTGCGCTGCAGCGACAACCCCCTTGGCGAGCAAGACGCCAGCAGCGCCCAGTTCTGTCGCGATCAGGAGGTCATCATGCGATCGCACACCGGCACCCACGAGGATGGGGGCGTGTGCGATCGAGACCGCGTGCTTGATGATGCCGGGGTTCGCGACGCTCACGGACACATCGCCGCCGATGAGCTCCGGCGGCTCGACCGCGAGGAAATCAGGGCGGATCTTGGCGCGCGAAAGCGCACGCTCGATCTCGCGCAAGCGCGCCTCGTCCTCGGCGCACACGACCACCGCGAGTTTCTGGGCGCGCAGCGCTTGCGCGGCCGCGACGATCGCGGTGGTGGGGATGCGGCGCTCGGCGTGGTTCAGGAGCGCTCCCTTGGCGCCGGCCATCTTGAGCGCCTTCGCCGTGATCCACCCGGTGGTCTTGCCCGGCAGTGCCGGGTCGCAGTGCTGCGCGTACACGGGAAGGTGCACGGAGGCAGCGACAGCCGTGATGTCGGTCGCTTGGACGGCGATGCGCAGGTCGTAGCCGTACGCCTTGCCGGCCGCTGCGCACAGTTTCGCGAGGCGGACCGCTTTCGCGCCTGTTCCTTCGGGGTACGTCTTGGTGTTGATGATCACGACCGGTTTGGGCATAGCGACCATCGCGCGCACGGGGTATTTAATCATTTCCGCACGAGCGGGTGACCGGTGCGCTTGACGCGCCAGAACCACCACAGGCCAGCAAGGACCATCAGGAGCGACAGCCATTGCCCAATCGACAACCCCAACAGTCCGGGGTCGGTCGGGTCGAGCGCCCGCGTGAACGTGGTGAGGAACCGGAAGCACCCGTAGAGGGTGATGAACGTCCAAAACAGCACGCCCGCTGCGAGGCGTCGCGTCTCGCCTATGAGGAACAGGATCCAGAACAGCACGTAGCTATAGAGCGACTCGTACAGCTGCGAGGGATGGCGGCAGACCCCATCCACATGCGAGAACACCACACACCAGGACGCCTGGCTTGGCCGTCCCCACAGCTCGCCGTTCGCCCAGTTCGCGAGACGGCCGAACACGAGCACGAACGCGAGCGGGGTGACGATCGCATCCGCGATGTGGTAGAAGTTGATCTTGTGCTTTTTCGCCCAGTACCACGTGACGAGCACTGCTCCGGCGAGCCCGCCGTGGATAGACAATCCCCCTTCCCACACGGCCGGGATGCGGGTGAGGTGCGCCGCGTAGTACGCGGGGTTGTAGAGCGCGACGTACGCGAGGCGCGCGCCCAGGATGCTGCCCATCACCAAGAGCAGGATGTAGTCTTCGGCGAGCTTCTCCGTGAGGTTCGGGATGTGGCCTTGGCGGGCCGCGTGGCGCAAGACCCACCACGCGAGCAAGAAACCGAGCGCGTACACGAGACCGTACCAGCGCAGCTGGAACGGGCCGATCGCGACGATGACCGGTGAGAGATCCCAGGTGATCATACTGACGCCTGGCGAGGAGTGGTTATTTATGCTTTCCTGCCGCGGCGCGTCTGCTCACGAGTGGTTTCGGACGCTCCAAACAGCCGGGGCCCCTTGCTGTTCCCCTGCGTCGCGTCCTCAGTCTGACGCCAAGGCGGCAAGTGAGGAAAGGAGAGCTGCGCATCACCCGCCGACCTGATGGTCACTTGTACAGCTGCTTGAGCAGGTCTTCGAACTGCGCCTTGTCCATCGCACCCACTTGCTTCCCGATGGGCTTGCCGTCCTGGAAGAAGATGGTCGTGGGGATGCCGCGTACGCCGTACGTGCCGGAGATCTCCGGGTACTCATCCACATTCACCTTGGCGAACTTGATGTCCGTACGCTCCTTGGCGACCGCCTCGTAGACGGGTGCGAAGAATCGGCACGGGCCGCACCAGGGTGCCCAGAAATCCACAACGGTCTTGCCGTGGGCGATGCTCTTCTCGAAATCAGCTGTCGTGAGCTCTAGCATGAGGGTATTCACCTCGAACGGTGTCTCGAGCGTACAGGTGTTCTTAAGTTTTCGGTATCATGCGTCTTTCTGGGTTTGAGGAGCCGTTTCTTGATCGCGCGCTTGATGCGCAGTTTCAGCTCGATGTAGCGGATGCGCGCCTCGACCCAGCGGTTCTTGTGGTACTTGCGCAGCAGGAGGAACGCGAACAGCAGAAACAGGATGCCCGGGATGACGGGCAGCATCGCGCCCAACGCTGCACCGATCAGGAGCACGAGCACGCCGAGCATCGTCAGGAGATACACCCCTACGCGATGCGCGCGGTCGATGAAGGGGTTGCGTTTGAAATACCGCCGCAGGAGGAACGTGGTCCAGACGACGATCCCAAGCGCTCCCGCGATCGCAAGCAGGATGATCCCGCCCGTGACCGCCCCGTGCGTGATGGGGGATGCGCGGATGTCCTCGATGGCGGCCTGGACCCAAGCGGCAAGGGTCATCGGTCACCCGCAAGCCGTGCGGGCAGGTCCGCGACGAGCTCGTCCGGGGTCAGGAGGACCTCTTCGCCCGAGCGCATGTCCTTGCGCTTGACTTTCCCTTCCGCAAGCTCCCGGCGGCCAACGATGATCACGTAGGGAGCGCCCAGCGCGTTCGCGTAGTCCAGGTTCTTGCTGATCCCGCGGCCCAGGAGATCGGTATCGCAACGCACGCCTGCTTTGCGTAAGCGCTCGGCGAGTTCTGCAGTCTCGCGGACGGTCTGGATGGGGATGAGGTACACGTCGACCACGCTCTTGCGTCCTTCGTCACCAGCGATGCGCAGCGCGTCCGTTATCGGCTCGAGGCCGAACGAGACCCCGACCGCGGGGAAATCATCGGGGCGATCGAGGAAGCCACCGATCATGCGATCGTACCGGCCGCCGCTCGAAACGCTGCTGGATACGGGGCTATCGGTCAGGTACGTCTCGTACACGATCCCCGTGTAGTACGCCAGGCCGCGCGAGAGGGAGGGGTCGAACAGGATGCGCTCGTCCGGGACGAGATCGATGGTCTCCTGGAGGCGCTCGAGCGCGGGACTTGAGCCGTAGCGCTCGCGAATGGCGGCGAACCGCTCCTGGTTGGTCGCGAGCTGCGCGATCGCGATGACCGCGCGCACGCACGAACCGTCGATCCCCGCCTCCTCAAGCTCCTTGATCACGCCGTCCTCGCCGATCTTCTTGAGCTTGTCCAGGGTGAGCATGACCTCTGTGAGGCGGGGGTCTGGCGCGCCATCGCGCGTGAGGAGCTCGCGCAAAAGCGCGACGCTGTTGACGCTGGTCGTCACCTGCATCGCGAGCGCGTCGAACGCCGCGAGGGCGAGCTGCAGGCACTGCGCGTCAGCGACGGCGCTGTTCGCGCCGACGATGTCACAGTCGCACTGGATGAACTCGCGGTAGCGCCCTAGCTTGATGGGGCCGTCGCGGTACACGGTGCCGACCGCGTAGCGCTTGAAGGGGAGCTTCACGTTCGGGTGCATCGCGACAAAACGCGCTAACGGCACGGTGAGGTCGTAGCGCAAGCCAAGCTCGCGCTCTCCTTGATCGACGAGGCGGAACGTCTCCTTGAGGATCTCGGCGCCGCCTGCGTACTTCGCGCTCAGGACCTCGTACCGCTCGAGGATAGGGGTCTCCAGCGGGTTGAACCCGTAGCGCTCGAACTGCTCGATGAGCGTGCGTATCACACGGTCGCGCAGGAGCTTCTCTTCTGGCGGGAAGTCCCGGACCCCTTTGGGCTGGAGCAGGTCGGACATGCGTCGGGGAAAGCGCACGGCGGTTTAAATAGGCATCGGGTGGGAGATAACGTAGGGAATGTCGGAGCTCGCTGCCTTGGCGTTCTGCTGAGGCCGCCGTGTCGGGACAGAAGGGACTCGACAGTGCGGTGGCCGAAACAGACCGCGAGCAGATGCGTCGCAGGAGCCGAACACTGGAACCGACGGCGCGCGACCGCGACTATCCGCTCACTGCTCTTCGAGGTACCGGCACGCGAGATCCCACGAAGGACCCGGCGATTGGTCGCACGGCGGGCACGCCTCGACGCGTCGTCCGCGTGACGTGGGGTTGGTGACGCGCTGCAGGTGCGTGTACGTGGTGCGCTCGTCGCGCACCAGGTGCCGTACGAGACCGTCCACGCCACGCGTCAGGAGGATGTCCAGATCGACAAGACCGGTCTCGCCGATGTCCGCGAGGGGCACGCCGGCAAGGGATCCGTGCTGCGCGTGGTAGTCGCAGACATCCACCGGGCACGCGAGGAGTTTGCTGGTGATCGTCATGTGCGGGTGCGTGAGATTGCGCTTGATGGTCGCGGCGTTCTCGTGCAGTCCGAGCGCACGCGAGACCGCGAGTTCGTACGCGATGGCGATGTGGTAGTTCGGCGACTGTTCCTGTTGTGGTGTCACTGCGCAGGGGGTTCATTCATCGGTTTTAAACGTTTCTCCGTTGAGCGGAAGAGAGCGATTATAAACCGAGCGCGACGTCGTAGCCCTACGCAGGGATAGCGAAGCCCGGTCAAACGCGCGGGACTTAAGATCCTGTGGCCTTCGTGCCTTCGCAGGTTCGAATCCTGCTCCCTGCACTCATTCCCTCGGTCTCTCGTCCAAAGACCCTTTCAGGGATCAACCCCGCCACATCGTGCCCGCGTACCCTTGGAGCGCAGCCGTCGCGTCCGCGTACCCTTGGGCGATGAGCGCGTCAAGCTGCGCACGACGCACATCGCCGGCGAAGATGGGTTTGTTGAGCTCCAGCAAAATGATGCTCTTGCCCTTCGCGCGCGCTTGCGTGATCGCGCTCCGGTTGAGCTCACGCATCATGATGTAGAGCGCGTTGAGCACGACGACGACTTTGCCGGAGCGCGAGGTGATGGGTTGGAGCGCGAAGGTCACGTCGCTTGCCACGATGACCCGGCCGGTCGCGTGCCGCACCGGGAGGTTGTCGACCACACCGCCATCCGCAAGCACGCGAGCGCCGTCCTGGACGAGCGGGAACACGCCCGGGATCGCCATGCTCGCCAAGAGCGCAGGGAACAACGGTCCTGAACGGAACACGACTTCCTCTCCCGTGTTGATATCGGTCGCGATAACCGTCAAGGGGATGCGCAGGTCCTCAAACCGCTCAGCAGGGATGAGTGTACGCAACGCATTCTCGATCTTGCGCGTGCCAAGCACGCTAGGGCGGATCGGTGTGAGCTCGACGAGACGCGCGACGCTCACCTCACGCATGAGCGCGGCGATATCCGCTTCCGGCCGCGCAGCGAGGATGGCACCGACCAGCGCCCCCACAGAGGTGCCGATGATCTCCCGGATGGGGATCTCCTGCTCGTGCAACGCGAAGTAGGCGCGAGCCAGCCGGTAGTCGGCCGGC
>CAYNGK010000038.1:8345-14966 GCA_964396935.1 uncultured Methanosarcinales archaeon
GTGATTCCGGTCCTTGCGTGCCGCCATGCGTGTCTCTCGTGCAACCCTCAAGTTCCCGGATCAATAATAGGGGATGGTCGCAAGCACGCGATAGCGCGAGTCCGCGCGCGGACGGCCGTTGTCGATCACGCGCGGGACGCATGCGGGCAGCGAGGGGTCGGCGCTAGCGCTCAGGCCGGTCGTCACGGTGAACGGCGTGGTGCTCTCCTCATAGAATTCCCGCTCGAGCCCTGCCGCGCGGGCGAACACAGGGTAGGCCTGATCGATCCGTGAGAGCTGCTGTCCGATGTCGTGGTGGTCTGCCATGACAGGTAACCCGCGTCGGGGGATTCTTGAACCTTGCGGTCCGGCGTGGTACCACGGAACTTTTTTAAAGCGCCCGTCGCGCGCCACTTCCACGATGAAGCCCGCAGACCGCATCCTCATCACCTCCGCCCTGCCGTACGTGAACAACGTCCCGCATATGGGCAATATCATCGGGTGCGTGCTCTCAGCGGATGTCGCTGCGCGCTACCATCGCCTGCGGGGACATGAGGTCCTGTTCGTGTGCGGCACCGACGAGCACGGGACCGCGACTGAGACGAAGGCGCAAGAGGAAGGGCTCACCCCGCGCCAGCTGTGCGACAAGTACCACGCGGTCCACCAGGAGATCTACGCGTGGTTCAGCATCTCATTTGACGTCTTCGGGCGCACGAGCCGCGAGAACCACCACCGCATCACGCAAGATATCTTCCGTAAGCTCCACGAGAACGGGTACATCCTCGAGCGCGACGTCCAGCAAGCGTACTGTGCGACCGACAAGAAGTTCCTCGCGGACCGTTTCGTGACGGGCACGTGCCCGCACTGCCGCGCTCCCGACGCGCGCGGGGACCAGTGCGACGCATGCGGGAAGCTCCTGGACCCGCTGGAGCTCATCGAGCCGCGCTGCAAGACGTGCGGCGCGACACCGGAGCAACGCACGAGCCGGCATTTGTTCCTTGATCTCCCTGCGCTCGCGCCCAAACTCACGGAGTGGATCGACAAGCAATCCAAGCGCGGCGCGTGGACGCAAAACGCGATCACGACCACACGCGCGTGGCTTGAGCGCGGCCTGGAGCCGCGTGCGATCACGCGCGACCTCTCGTGGGGCGTGCCAGTACCATTGCCTGAGTACGCGGGCAAGGTGTTCTACGTGTGGTTCGACGCGCCCATCGGCTACATCTCGATCACCGATCAGCTCGATGGCACGGACTGGCACTCGTGGTGGCAGGACCCGTCGCGTGTGCGGCTGTACCAGTTCATGGCGAAGGACAACATCCCCTTCCACACTATCCTGTTCCCCGCCGCACTGCTTGGCACGGGCGAGCCATGGACGATGCTGCATCACATCGACGCGACGGAATATCTCCAATCGGAAGAGGGGAAGTTCTCCAAGAGCCGCGGCACCGGCCTGTTCGGTGACGGCGCGATCGCGAGCGGCATCCCGGCCGACGTGTACCGCTACTACCTCCTCATCAACCGACCCGAGACCTCCGACACGACGTTCGCGTGGAAGGACTTGCAGGAGAAGAGCAACAACGAGCTACTCGCGAATCTCGGGAATCTCGTGAACCGCACGCTGAAGTTCATCGCGCAATACCAGGACAACACGGTGCGGGAAGCGGTGCTCGATGAGATTGCGCTCAACTTCCGCACGTGGATAGCGGAAGAGGCCGTGACGGTCGGCAACGAGCTCGAGGCGTGCCGCGAGAAGGATGCGCTCAAGCGCATCATGTTGATGAGCCAGAAGGCGAACGCGTACTTCCAGGAGCAAGCGCCGTGGAAGACGCGCACCGAGGATCCGGAGAGCTGCGCGCGCGCGATGTATGTGCTCGCGAACACGATCAAGGATCTCTCGATCCTCATCGGCCCATTCCTCCCCACTACCGCCGCGCGCATGCGCGAGCAGCTCGGCCTCACGGCCGCGCCGCAGTGGAGCGACATCGGTGCGCTCTCGCTGCACGGGGTGATCGGGACCCCAAGCGCGCTGTTCGCGCGCATCGAGGACAAGGACCTTGAGCGCATCAAGGCGCAGCTTGCGGACGCGAAGCGTGCGACGGCACCCGTCATCGCGCCCCAGCCCATCACGATCGCCGCCGGGCGCATCGTCGAGGTGTACCGCCACCCGAAGGCCGAACGCTTGTTCGTCGAGACGGTCGATTTCGGCGCGGAGCTTGGGGGCTTGCGCACGATCGTGTCCGGTTTGGTCGGTCATGTGCGCGAGGAGGACTTGCGCAGTCATACGTTCCTGTTCGTGGTGAACCTCGCGCCCGCCACGTTGCGCGGTATCGAGAGCAACGGTATGATCCTCGCCGCGCAAGGCAAGGATGCGGACGGGAACGCGATCGTGGAGCCGATCGCGATCGACGCGCCGCCCGGCACGGTGCTCGTGGGCGCCGGCGCCGCACAAGTCACAATTGATCAGTTCGCCGCGCACGAGCTCGCGGCCGTTGGCGGCACGGTGCACCTGGACGGCGCGCCGATGCTGGCGGGCGACAAGCCCGTCACGACCCTGCGCGTCAAGGACGGCGCGGTGCGGTAAGCGCTGACGGTCGACCGCCGGAACATTTATAAACGATTCTCGTCCGTTTGCTCGACGGGTGGCAGTCGTGGGTATTCGTAGCAGCGGCGCGTTTGTGCTCCTTCTGCTGGTGCTCCTCCCCGGCGTCGGTGCATACAGCGTCGAAGAGGCGCACCTGCATTGGTACGAGCACGAAGTGCGCACCATCGCCCCCAACGTCGACCTGCCCGGTGTGGTCGCGACGCTGCGGCTCTCTGCCGACTTCCAGCGCTGCTGGGACGAACGACCCCTTCCCGTATGCGCGCTCATCATCGAGACGGACGGACTCGCAGCGCTCGATAACCAACGCCTCGAGATCCGTGACCGTTGCCGCGCCGAGAACGGCTCGATCCTGTGCACCACTCCTGCCGCGACGCTACGGGTCACGAACGGCACCGCGCGCATCGGCTACTACGGCCAGGCCGGGACCGAACGCGGGATCCGCGGCGAGATCGCGTTGCCTCTCACACTCGATACGACCATCCCGACGGTCGCCTCCATCACGACCGGATTGTGCATAGGCGATAACGGCTCGACGTGCTACATCGCCGCGAACGTCCCATCCCCCGTGACGGTCACGTTCACGGACACGCAGACCGCGTTCGATTGGCGCCTCGTGTTCTTGGGGCGCGATGGCGGATCGGGCACGCGGGCGCGCGAGTGCTCCGGCACTGTGTGCACGTTCGATCTCATCACGCCCTGCACAGACGGGCAGGAGTTCCGCCTCGGCCTCACGCGAGCAGGCGCAGTCTCCTCGCGCGAGGACGCGCAGAACACGGTCGCGCCATACGCCGGCACGCGCGTCGTATGCAAGACCGACGGTCCGAAGATCGTATCATTCAACATCACCGCCAACGGCATCGCCGGCCAGGCGGTCTCCGGCGGCACGTTGAGCGCAACCGCGCGCGTCACGGGCGGTGTCGGCGACGTCACGGTCTCGGTCGCGACCGGCGGCATTCTCGGTGAGAATCTCACGAACCAGACCGTGATGGGCGCGTGTGACGCGCCTGACGCGGATGGCGCGCGCACGTGCGCGTGGGAACTCGGACCGCTCGCCGACGGCACGTTCACCCTCTCGTTCATCGCCACCGACGCGCTGGGATTGTACAGCAAGCGCGAGCAGAAAGTGACGGTCTTGCGGCTCGTCACGCTCCCCAACGGCACGACGCTCGACCTGTTCACGATCGTGCCGGGCAAGCTCAACCCTGAAGCGCTCAACCGTCTCGCGCTTGACGTCGCGAGCGCGAACAACCTCCCGTACCCGTCGTACTTGCCGTACACCGTGCTGCGCAAGAAGGACGGCGCGCGCATCTGGCGCCAAGAGCTCACCGCGTGCGAATACCGCACGCCCTCAGACAAGAACTGGACCGCGTCGCACAACCTCCTCGCGCTGGGCGCGTCAAGCGGCACGCGCGGCGAGTCGCATGTGATGCGGCCCGATGCGGACTGGAACGTCTCGAACCGGCTCGACCTGCAGGTGCGCGCTGATCGCGTGACGATGGCGCTCGCGGACGAGTTCGCGACCCGCTGCACGATCGCGCTCGTCGTGCAGGACGGCAACACGCTCTACGAGACGCCGGAATTCGAGAACGTCACGTTCAAGATCGTGCTGCGCGAATCGCCACTTGGCGAACCAGGCGCGCAATTCGTGAAGAAGATCACCGAGACGCAAGAGAAGCTCGAAGGGTCCCAAGCGCGCACGATCCGCAAGCTCGAGAAGTGGCGCCAGCAAGCGGACAAGTACTGCGGCTACGTGGAGCAGTACGTGACGATCCACAACAGCATGGCAGTGCTGATGGGCGTTGGTGACGGGATGTGCGGCGTGTTCGGCACCGGCCAAGCGATCAAGGGCGTGGGCGGCGGGATCTTCGCTGGCCTCGACGGCATCCTCGAGCCGATGTGGAACGGTATGCTCCCGGAAGGCGGCGTGATCGCGCAGAACCTCAACCGGGCCAAGCAAGCGACCGATATCGCAGCCGTATTCGGCGTCATCCCCGACAACAACCTCCTGCTCCAAGGCGGCGGCCCGCTGCGCATGTTCTGCATGCAGGTGAACTGCCGCGTCACCGCGACGCTCAACACCGCGTACCTGGATAAGAAAGACAAAGACGCCGGGACAACAAGGGAGTTCAAGACAAAATCAGAAGAACGCCAGGCGGAACTAGCTGCGAAGTATCCCGATCTCCCGAAGAACAATCCCGCAGGCGCGCCGAACCAGCCCGGTTCGAGCGGAATGTTCAAGGACTACAGCACGAGAGATGCGAAGGGTCAGCCGATCGAGACGAGCAAGACCCAAAAGCTCGGGAACTACGCGAAAGAGGAGATCCTCGAGAACGCGAACGTCGCCGACCCGATGCGCAGCATGACGGGCGCGGTCATGACGATGTGCATGGGCGGGGTCATCTACAACCTCCAGAAGTACCAGGCGATCGAGTGCGGATACCTGCAGTGCCTCAAGGACCAGTCGTACTACGGGCACAGCATCAACGTGTGCGACCAAGGGCGCAGCTACAAACTCTGCACGCAAGTCGTGGGCGAGGCGATGGAGCTGCCGTTCGTGCGCACCGTCAAGAACATCATGAGCAACATCAATCACGCGATAGCGACCGCGCCCAACTTCCTCGCGAAGTTCTTCCTCAACGAGTACTGCAACAGCGCGAACCAGCGCGGCATCGACCCGGTCGGCGTCCAGGCGCAGACGCAATGCGGCAACCTGCAAAGCACGTTCTGCGCGGTCGCCGGCTCCGCGATCAACGCGGTCGACGCTGCGAAGCAGACCCAGCAAGCGTTCGGCGGCTTGCGCGACGACTCGGCGGCGAAGCGCCAGCTCGAGATCTGCGACCAAGCGTTGCGCAACCAGACCGCTCCCTCCGCGCCGACCTCACGCCAACAGGCCGAGAGCTCGTACACGAACATCGAAGCGGCCGCGTGGGAGCGATCGGTGAAGGCGTCGAGCGCGCAGACGCCTGAGAACAATTTCCTCGGCGATGTCGACCGTATGTGGCTTGAAGCGAACGGCGTATCCGGCAACGATCCCGCGTACTACAAGACCACGACATACAATCCTAACACAGATGTCATCCCCACCGTCAAGGACGGGAGCAAGAGCGAGGCGTACCGTCTCGTCACCGCCTATGATAGCAACGGGAATGTGATCCCATCCACGACGCCGGTGAAGATCGTGACGGTCAGACAGTACGGAGAGGAATTCACGTACGTGAGCACCGAAGTCGACCGCACGAGCTATCTCGCCGGCGCATCGAAGGGACTTGGCACGCTCACGAGAGGCATAGGGAAGCTCGCGACGGGCAACCTCCTGCAGGGTCGCGACCCCGCGCTCAAAACGCCAACCGCCACGCAAGTGACGGACGCTGCGACCGATGGCGCGAAAGCGAGCGACACCAAGAAGAAGGTCGAGGTGCGCATCCAGGTCCAGGGCGGCGAGAACACAATCGGTGTGATGGCACGCGATACCATTATGCTCGAAGCGCGCACGATGGCGATCCGCGACGGCGTACAGCCTGTCGATGACCGCGCCGCGCTCAACTACTACCTCTACAAGACGTACAATGACGCGAAGCTCAACGAATGGCCCAACCTGCCGGAGCTCGAAGGGATCGTCAACAGCAACCAGGCCGACCTCAAAGCGATCACCGAAGCGGCAGAAGCCGCACGCACGAGCAAGAGTGCGATCTTCGGCGATAACTTCGAGGGCGGCACCACGAACGCGTGGAGCGGGGAGAAGGGCGGAGCGACACCTCCAACGGGCGGCTCGACAGCAACAACCTCCTCCACAACTGTCGCACAATACCAAGAACAGCTGACGAACATCCACCGGCAGATGGCACGTAGAACCGACAAGACAAGGGAGGCGTACAAACAGCTCCTGAAGCAGGACGCCGAGATCAACTCAGCGCTACAAAGAGCACCTCCAACGGGCGGCTCGACAGCAACAACCTCTACCACAACCGTCGCGCAATACAAGGAACAGCTGACGAACATCCATCGGCAGATGGCACGTAGTACGGACAAGACGAGTGAGG
>CAYNGK010000039.1:0-14843 GCA_964396935.1 uncultured Methanosarcinales archaeon
GTCAGCGGTGTACGCCTCGCCATGTGGGGTGTTCCCTGACGATGGCTTGATGACCTGCGTGATCGGGATCCTGTGCTTTGTCGCGAAATCGTAGTCGCGCTGGTCGTGCGCAGGCACACCCATGACGCAACCGGTGCCGTACTCCATCAGCACGAAATTCGCTATCCAGATAGGAATGCGGTTTCCCGTGAGCGGATGGATCGCGTACTTGCCCGTGAAGCGGCCATCCTTCGGCTTGTCGTCGGCTGCGCGTGAGAACTTCTCCTCGAACACGACCGCGTTGATGAACTTCTTGATCTCCGCCTCATCCTGCTGTCCCTTGATGAGTTCGGCGACGAGCGGGTGTTCAGGCGCGAACGTAAGCATCGTGACGCCGTAGAGCGTGTCAGGCCTGGTCGTGAACACCGTGACGGTCTCGTCTCGGCCTTCGATCTCGAAATCGATGAGCGTGCCGGTGCTGCGCCCTATCCAGTTCGTCTGCATCGCGCGGATGCGATCGGGCCAGTGCTCGAGCGTGCCGATCCCCTCGAGGAGCTCGTCCGCGTACGCGGTAATCTTGAGGAACCATTGCTCGAGATCCTTGACTTCCGCTTTCGATCCGCAGCGCCAGCACGCCCCGTCTTTCACCTGCTCGTTCGCGAGGACGGTCTTGCACGACGGACACCAGTTCACGGGCGCTTTCTTGCGGTACGCGAGGCCTTTCTCGAGCATCTTGAGGAAGATCCATTGGTTCCATCGGTAGTAACGCGGCTCGCATGTCGCGATCATGCGGCTCCAGTCGTAGCTGTTGCCCAGTTCGCGCTGCTGGCGGCTGATGCTCGCGATCGCGTCGTCGGTGTACTTCGCGGGGTGCGTCTTGTGCTTGATCGCCGCGTTCTCCGCGGGCAGGCCGAACGCGTCATATCCCATCGGGTACAGGACCTCAAAGCCGCGCATGCGCTTGTAGCGCGCGATCACATCCCCCATCGCGTAGTTGCGGGCATGACCGACGTGGAGCCCGTACGCGCTCGGGTACGGGAACATCTCGAGGCAGTAGAATTTCGGCTTGCCGCTGCCCGCATCCATCCGGTAGAGATCGGCATCCAGCCACCTCTGCTGCCATTTCTGCGAGAGCGCGTGGAAGTCCGGCATGACGACGGCAAGAGACGCCAGGGTTGTTTTAAAGGTTTGCGGCCTTCTTCGTCCGCGTCGTCCACCAGGAGTCGATGCTCCAGGGGCCGCCGCCGGTCACGAACAGGACGGAAAGCGTGCCGAAGATGGTGATGTGCGACGCGACATCCTCGCCGAAGAAGAAGAACGACAGGGACAGGACTATGAACGCTGTGGCGACCGAGAGGCGCGTCATGAGGCCAAAGAGTATCGCGAGCCCGACCGCGAGCTCGATGAGGCCGGCGGCAAGCACCCACATCGGGACGCTCACGGGGATGATCGCGTCGAGCGCGAACTTCTCGATCACGACCGCCGAGAGGCGCGGGTTGAGGAGCTTCTCATACACGGCGAGGAACGAGAACGCGATGCCGATGCCGATGCGCAGGATGGTCGGCGCGTACGCGCGCAGGCCGTGCCAGCGCGGGAACAGCTCGAACCCGAACAGGTCGTCGATGCCAGGCAGCGCGTTGCCTAGGACCAGGATGGCGAACGCGATCGCGAGCACGTCGAGATTGCCGACCGCATACCAGTCCTGCACGAGAGCGTACGCGTAGAGCGCGATCGCGCCGAACGCGGCGAAGCCGGTGAGAAGACCTGCGAGCAGGAGGAAACCGAGGAGGATCTCGAGCGTGCCGAGCCAACCGGCGGCAGGGACGCTCGGGAGGATGAGCGAATGGTGCACGCCAGCGCCGATGAGCATGATCCCAAGCGACAATCGCAGCATCCAGGGGATGAGCGTGTCATAGCGGATCGCGTGCGTCTTGATATGATCGCGCATCCGCTGGATGAGCGTGAGTTTGCGCGCGAGCCACACGAGGAGCGGGATCGCGATCGCGGTTCCGATCATCAGCGCGAGATAGATCGGGTCCAGTAGCGGCGTGAGGAGGAACGCCCAATCCGCGCCGGCGTTCGCGGCCATCTCCTCAGGCGTCGTGACGTATCCGACGTGCGCGAGTGCAGCCGGTACGAGCAGGAGCGCGACGAGGATGAGCAGCGGCGTTCGGCGCATACGGTCGGTCGCGGCGAAATCCCTTTAAAAACCATTCGTCAGATGCCACGGGCAGTATACCGTACGAGAGCAGAGCCTCGAGACAACTTTTATAAACACCCTGCGGACCCGATGTGTTGTCGGGGCTATAGTACAACCTGGCTAGTATTACCGCCTCCAGATGCTGGAGGGATGAGCCTTCGGGCGATGACATAACCACAGGTGATAGCGGTCGATCTGGGTTCAAATCCCAGTGGCCCCACTTTCCCTCGTCCGGATTCGGGCGAGGGGATATTCCGGCGCTAGCGGACGCGCTAGAAGAGATGCGCCTCAGAGAAGGAAGCGGTCGGCGAGCACGCCACGGCGGTACAGGTCGGTGGCGAGCACGCGCGATGCCACATGCAACATCGGTATCTGCTCGTTCGCGATGCGGATATCGTACTGGAGCTGGCGGCTCGCGGTAGCGGTGTTCGGTCTACCGTTGCGCGCCTCGATGGAACGGCGCAGGATCAGGTGGTTGAGTCGTGAGCGCAAGAGGCGATCGGCGCGTTCCTGCAGATCGGGCGCGTCCTCAAGCGAGAGGGCATTCGTCATGCCCTCACGGACAGAAGAGACCCCTGTCGCGTGGATATCCTCGTCGACCGTGAACCGCCAGGTGATGCCAGCGTTGTCTATCGTGTTCGCGCCCACCAGGATGCGCTCCTCGCAACGGTAGGCGCCACGCTCGCGCACGATGTTGATCCTGCGGCTGCCGATGTCCACGCCATCACGGCGCGCGGTGCGCACGAGGCGTTCGAGGCGATCACGATCGACCGGTGCGTGCAGGGATGGGCGCTTGCTTGGCAGCGAACGGCGCTTCTCCACAAGCTCGTGGAACCCGGTCCACGGCGTGATCATGCGGATCGTGTCCATCTCCCTGGACTTCCCATACACGAGGCCGATGAGGTGCAGGTCGAACATCGCACCATTTTCCGACGGGAGGATGCGCGGCACGAAGACCGGTGAGCCGCTCTGTCCGGGATCGATCTGGAGGTCCGCGAGGTAATGGATGTTGAGATAGGATGCGAGTTCGGTGTCGACGCTCTCAAGCGAGGTCAGGTACCCGTGCCCGGTGATGCGCTCACGGCCGCCAGGGTATCCGAACGTGACGATCATCGTGCCGGTCGAGAGCGAACCCTGCGGCGCGCCGAACGCGTGCGCGTACACCGGCAGCTGCGCGGCCCCTTCCGTGCGCAGGAGCGCCGCGTCATGGTCAGGATCGGTCGCGATGACCTCGAGCCCTGTGCGGTTCTCCTGCTGGTCATCGATGTTGTCGACCAAGGACAGCCGTGCGCGCTCGAGCACGAGGGTGGGCGGCATATCCTCGTCCTCCTGGGCGAACGTGTCGAGCACGCCAACGTGGTTGTTCGTGAGGATGAGGTACTCGGTGCGGCCCGCGACCCGCTGTGTGCCGACGATAAGACCGCTCCCGTGACCGATGATCGGCTCGAGGATCTCCTCGAACTGGAGGTTCGCGTCCATCGCGCGATCATCCCAGAACTGCCGATCGTCATGCGCGAGCGTTGGAGCGACCGGTCGCCGGTAGACCGCGCGCCCGCGGATGCACACGACCGCGTCGCGTGTCGGGCCGTAGAACCGTTCGAGGAATTCCGGGCGCAGGAGCGTATCGAACGTGCCCTCGAGAATCGCATCTCTGGAGATGGGGACTCCGGTGGCCACGAGCGGGGCGGAGTCTCATGCGGTTCATAAAATATTCGTTCGACGCGCACCAGAAAGGTTTTTAGCACCGGACCGAACCGCGGCTGGAGATGGCACGCATCGACACGATCGTCAACCAGGCTGCGCAGGAGGGAGAACGGACGTTCAGCATCGAGGTGCTGCCGCCCGAGCAGTTCAGCGAGTTATCCCTGTACCTCGGCAAGCTCGACCGGATGATCACGCGTGGACCTCGGTTCATCACGATCACATACCACCAGGCGCAGGTGAGCATCATCAAGGAGGACGGCATCAAGCGCGTGGAGGAGAAGCAGGATCGCGTCGGATCGGACCGGACCGCGATCGCGCTGCAGTGGCGCCACACGCAGATCCCGTCGGCACCGCACCTCATCTGCGGCGGGTTCACACGCGAGGAGACGGAACGGGCGCTCGTGCAGCTCCCTCCGTACGGGGTGGAGAACGTGATCGTCCTTCGTGGTGACCCGAACCACGGTCGTGTCTTCATCCCACGGCCCGAGGGCCACGCGCACGCGGACGGCCTCGTCGCGCAGGTTCGTGCGATGGCTCGTGGCGAGTACTGCAAGGAGCGAGACATCGTCGAACCATTCCCGTTCTGCATCGGTGTCGCCGGGTACCCGGAGGCGCATTACGAGAGCCCGAACCTCGCGGTCGATCTGGAATGGATGGTCCGCAAGGTCGCTGCGGGCGCTGATTTCGTCGTCACGCAGATCTGCTTCGATGCGGACGCCATCGCCCGCTATCGCGATCTCCTGCACGCCCGTCTCGAGCGCGCGGGCCTGCCGCGCGTGCCGGTGGTGCCGGGCATCAAGGTCGTGACGCGCGCGGCACAGCTCTCAGGCGAGTCCGGCCTGCCGTCCAGGTTCGCGATCCGCGTGCCCGAAGCGCTCACCGCCCTCTTGGGCAACTATGAGCAGCGCGAGGACCAGCGCAAGGCCGGGCAGGAGTGGGCCGTGCAGCAGTGCACGGCGTTGTACGGGCGCGGGTTCCCGGTGATGCATTTCTACACGCTCAACAGGCCCGACGATGTGCTGCCGGTCCTGGATGGCCTGGGTTTCTGAGAAAAACGCCGGGACGACGCAAATTATATAAACGCCCGAGGGTCTGTATCCTTTCACCGGTGGTGGCGAACTGATGGCAGGGATCAATCGAGACATGGACAGCTACCTGCGCCGACGCAAGAGCGGTAGCGTCTTCTCATTCTCTAGCGGTTCACCATCCGCGAACACGGGATCCTCCTGGTGGTCTGGCCTCTTCGCGGGGAAGCCACGCAAGGATGAGGGTCTGGATAGCATGGAGCGGGAGGAGCTGATGACGATGGAACAGGATCTCAAGACGCGCGAAGAGGAAATCGAGCACGTCAAGGAATTCGAGGAGGAGCTCGAAGAGCGCCAGGAGCAGGAGGTAGGGATCTACCACAAGCTGCGGCGTTTCTTCAGCGGCGGCCCCCGACCACCCGTCGATGAGGACGAGGCCGCGTTCATCGCCGCGCAAGCGGCTGCCGACGCGCAAAATGCGCTCAACACCCCTGACGTCCAGGCGGACTTCCGCGAATTGGCGCAGATCCAGATGCGCTGGCTCGGCCGTATGCCATCGCGCATGATGACGGAGTTCAAGGAGAGCGAGGACTTCGCCAAGCTCAGCGAGATCCTGCAGCGGCGCGGCGTGGCGAAGAAGAAGGCGGAATGAACCGGAAGGTACTCTGGGGGATTGGCACTGTCCTCCTTTGCGTCGTGCTCTTCTTTGCATTCAAAGCTTTTTTTCTCGTCAGAACCACACCAGCCACCGCCACATCTTGTGAGGGCATTGGTGGAACCTGTGCCGGTTCTTGCGACGAAATCGTCAATGCAACCGACATCCGATGGGCGAAGACGTTCCATGCCTGTGCGAACGAAAAACACCTCTGTTGTGTTCCAGTCCAAAACGAGACGGCAGAATGAACACCCCTCTTCTCTGGACGTTACGCATCATCCCTGCGGTGATCCTGTTACAGACCTTATTCTTCAAGTTCACAGGTGCTCCCGAGAGCGTCTGGATCTTCACGCAGCTCGGTGTCGAGCCGTGGGGGCGGTATCTCTCGGGCGCGCTGGAGCTGCTCGCTGCCGTCTTGATCCTCTACCCGAAGACGACGCCGTTTGGCGCGCTGCTCGCAGTCGGGCTGATGGTGGGCGCTATCGGCGCGCACTTCACGACGCTCGGCATCGTCGTGCAGGATGACAACGGTCTGCTGTTCGGTCTCGCGCTCGTGGTGTTCGTGTTGAGCGCAATACTCGTCTGGACACAGAAGGACCGTATCGCCGGCATCGTCAGGTAATCACTCCAGTTCCTGGAGCTTCCTGAGCTTCGCGAAGATGCCTTTCTTGCGCAGCAGCTGCTCGCGCGTGCCCTGCTCGCGCACTTCGCCGTTCTCCAAGAGCACGATGTGGTCCGCGCTCTCGATGGTCGCGAAGCGGTGCGCGATGAGGATCAGCGTGAGCTTCCCGCCCAAGCCAACGATCGCCTCGTGGATGCGCCGCTCGCTCTCCGCGTCAAGCGAGCTAGTCGCCTCGTCAAAGATGAGGATGCGCGGTCGCTTCAGGAGCGCTCGCGCGATCGCGAGCCGTTGCTTCTGCCCGCCTGAGAGCTTCACGCCGCGCTCGCCGATGACCGTGTCGTACCCTTGCGGCAGCGCGGTGATGAAATCATGCGCGTGCGCCATACGGGCGGCCGCGATGATCGACGCGCGTTTCGCGTCGGGGACGCCGTAGGCGATGTTCGCTGCGACCGTGTCATTGAACAGCTCGACGTCCTGGCTCACGACCGCGATGCGTGAGCGCAGCTCTTTGAGCGCGTACGCTTGGACGGGCGTGTTGTCGACGAGGACTGTGCCTGACGTGGCGTCGGACTGGCGCAACAGGAGTTTCGCCACCGTGGATTTCCCGCTGCCGGATCGCCCCACGAGCGCGACGGTGGTGTTGGGGCGGATGCGGAACGAGACGTGACGCAGTGCCGGTCGCTTGCCGGTCTTGTATGAGAACGTCACGTCATCGAACGAGACCGCGCCCGTGCGCACGCGCTTGCGGCTCGTCGGGTCATCGCGGACCTCGACGGGATGATTGAGGATGATATCGAGCCGATCGATGGAGGGCGACGCGTCCTGCAGCACCATGCTGATGTAGTACACCCGGATCAGGTTCGCGAACGCCTTCTCCGAGAGCGTCATGATGAGGACAAGCGAACCGGCGGTGATGCGCCCTTGCGTCATGAGCCACACGGAAAGCGCGAGGATGCCGATCCTCGTCAGATCGAGCACGAGGCTCGTGATGACCTTGTCGCTGAGGCCGAGGCGGATGCGTCGCAGGAGCGCCTCGCCGTACTTGCGCAGTTGCGTATCCGCGCGTTCGATCTCACGCTCCTCGTTCGCGAAGTCCTTGACGGTACGCACATTCATGACCGATTGGGTCACGCTCGCCGCGAACTCATCGAGGTGCTGGTGGTACTCCTCGCGGCTCGCTTGCGTGCGTCGCGCGGAGCGCACGACGAGCAGGATGAAGGAAGGGACGAGCACGAGAAACAGCAAACCGACCTCCCAGCGCGTCCACAGGAGGACCGCGAGAGTGAGCAGCACCTGGAACGTGACGGGCAACAGGCTGTTGGATACTTGCCAGAACACATCGACGATGCGCCCTTGGCCCTTGATGATCTTGCTCGCGCTCGCTCCCGTGCCGTGCTCCTCGTGATATGAGACGTCGAGCGCGAGGAGTTTTCGCAGCGTGCGCCGCGTGATATCGAACTCCGCCTTGCGGATGCGCGTCTCCCACGTGCGCTGGTACAGCACATCAAGCGCGGTCATGCTGAGGTTCGCCGCAGCGTACCCGAGCACGAGGATGACGAGCAAGCGCGTCGTGAATCCGACCGCCGGATCGTACGAGACGAGCGAGTCGATGATGCGCGTGTACAACAGTGGAGGGAGGATCTTGACGAGCTCGAGCACGAGCGAGATCCACGCGGTGGAGCGGAAGAACCGGCCGACCTCCGGGCTGAGGCCGGAGAGGCGTTTGACGACACGGAACGTGTCGCGCACAGCGACCATCCTACTTCCCCGCCATAATCTCGATGATGCTGCCAGGTTCCAGAATGTGGTCTTTCCCCACAGGCATCTTCGTCTTGACGTTGATCGCCTTGATGAAGTGCTTGCCGAAGTCCGTGTGGAGCTTGAACGCGAAATCGAGCGCGGTCGCCTTCTCTGGCATCAGGAAGCAGTCGGGGATGACGCGCCCTTCCGAGTCCTCGAGCTTGCTGACACCACCTGGGTAGATGGGTTTTCGCTTGAGCAGCTCGAACGCGGCGTGGTTGAGCACGTCCTGCACGCCCGACGTCCCAAAGACATCCAGGAGGTTCGTCTTGATGAACGCGAGCGCTGCCTTCTGCCGGTCGGTGAGTTTCGCCTCGTCGAGGATGGTGAAGGTCTTCTCGCCCGGGATGTAGCTGATGAGCCCGTGCTTCGCCGCTTCGCGTAGCGCGAGCTCGCTTTCCGCCGAGCACGGGACGATATGGTAGTGCGGGTACGCCTCCTTGAGGCGCTTGTAGTTATCGGCCGCGCCGGGCACGTCCACCTTGTTCGCGGCGATCATCATCGGTTTCGTGCGGATGCGCAGCTCGCGCGCGAGCGCGTGTCGGTCCTCCGGGGTCCAGCTGATGATGGGCTTGCCCGTGAGGTTGTGCTTGTTCATCACTGAGCGCACGAGTTCCTCATCGGCCCCGAGACCGCTCAGCTGCGCAGCGACCGCCTTGTGCGGTTCCTGGTGTTCCATCTGCGCCTGACGGCTGAGTTTCGTCCAGGAGCGATCGAGGATATCCAAGTACCAGTAGTCGAGCTCCTCCTCGAGGAACTGGACATCGTTGAGCGGGTCGTAGCTGAGCGGGGTGACGGCTTCGCCTTTCGCGTTCACGCTGCCGGACGCGTCGATGACGTGAATCAGCGCATCCGCCTGGTTGAGGTCAGACAGGAACTGCGCGCCCATACCTTCCCCTTCGTGCGCGCCGGGGACGAGCCCTGCGACGTCGATGAGGTCGACGGGGACGAAGCGCCAATCGCCGTTCACGTAGCCGAGACGGGGGTTGCTGCGCTTGCCGAAGTCGAGCGCGGGGTCACGCACCTTGACGAACCCGACCGCGTGGTTGGGTTTGATCGTCGTGAATGGGTAGTTCGCGATGCCCACTTCGGCGAGCGTGCACGCTTTGAAGAACGTGGACTTCCCGCAGCTGGGTTTCCCGACGATGCCGATCAGCATATACTATGTGGTGCCGCCAGGGGTTTATATGCGTTCGGGGGGTTCTGCGTCAGTGTCTGGCGGCCTCGGTGTCGAACGAAGAGCATCGTGACGGAAAGAGAAAAACGGGAAAAGAGAGGAATGCCGCGCATCACTCCGACGAGGGGATCGCGTACAGCTTGCCTTCCTGGTGCCCTTCGTACGTCACGGTGACCTTGCGGCTCAGGTAGTCCTCCTTGACGAGGCACGGGGAGATAAGCGCTGCAGGCGCGAGAGCACCGAGGGTACCGAACGTCAGCAATCCACCAGCGAAGCTCAGAAAGACCGTCATTTCAGGGCCGATCTTTCGCGAGATGCGGCGCGCCATACAATCGACCGGTTGCATCTCCACATCCAAGATATCGTAGACGGGAGCATCCTTGACAAGGACATACTGGCCGGCCGGCAGATCGGTCGGAACTGCTCGAGAGAGCGCATTCGAGAGATCGGTATCCACAGAATCCCTGATGGCGCTGTTGACCGTCTGGTCGATATCCTGATGCCTCCATCGCACATCGTATTCTGGCGCACGGAAGGTGACTGCACCGGTAGACGTCTCGACGCGCAACGTGCGCATCGGGGAAGTCGCATCGTAGCCTTGCGGCAGCGTATCCGCGACACGGACGTTCTGCGGTGGTGCGATAGGTTTCAACGTGACGCGAGTGGTCGCGCAACCGGTGGATAGGACTATCGCGGCAAGGCCGGCGGCAATGGTTCTCTTCATGACAAACCCCCTACACGATCTCCAGATGAGATCTTTTTCGAAAAGAGAGTCCATCGACGATTGAAAAACGTTTCTCTCAGCGAGTAAATACACCAAAAAAGGAGAAACTCATATAAAGTATGACGCACGCCTCACCGCACAGGTGTGTACCACAGTGACAACCTACCGACAGCAATTCCTCATTTCCGGCGTGCCGGTGTGCGCATCGATCGAGGCCCCTGCAGGATACGATTTCTGGGGCGCGTTCGAAAGCGGCTATCGTGCGATGGTCGATATGCCCAGTTCGGGCCGCGACCACGTGCGGCACGCGATCGCCGAGGGTGACAAGTCCCAGCGGTTGCGCGGCTCGGAGATGCGGGGTTTGCTCCAGAAACTGCTCGCGTGAACGGTTCGGCCGGCATCATACGGCCACCAAGCGACGTGGCACCAGCTTCTTTCCGGTGAGAACGCACGACGGGACCGAAACGCTTAAGAGCGTACGTGTATTATCTACACCAACTATGGAGCCGCTCGACTGGGACCGCATCGGACGCCGTCTCACGCAAGAAGGATACACGGACGAGCGCGTCCTGCCCCTCCTGCGCGAGATCGACCACGTGCGCCGCGAGAAAGGCGCGATCCTGCTTGCGCACTACTACCAGATCGCACCCCTGCAGCTCATCGCCGACAAGGTCGGCGACTCCCTCGCGCTCGCGCAAGAAGCGAAGCGATTGGCGGCACAAGGCCGCGGTGGGCTCATTGTCTCCTCGACGGTCGAGTTCATGGCCGAGATGGTCAAGATGCTCAACCCCAAAAGCAAGGTCGTCATCCCGGGCTTGGGCGCGAGTTGTTCGATCGCGGAAGGGATGAACGCCTCGACCGTCGAACGCATCCGTGCCGCGTACCCGCAGGGGCGGATTGTCGGCTACATCAACAGCCACGCGGCGACGCTCGCCGCCTACGACAGCGCGTGCACGAGCGCGAACGCGCGCGACGTGGTATCGCGCATCGATGGCGACCCCGTCATCCTCGTACCCGACTACTTCCTCGCGCGCAACATCATCAAGACCCTGCCGGCCGATGGCCGGACATACTACGCGTACGAGCGCACGATCAACGGGCACATCGTGCTGCACGACCCGCGCACCGATGAGCGCGTCGCGATTTCCCTCGACGGCGCGCGAGCGCCGGAGCGCGGCACGGGCACGTGCATCGTGCACGAGCAATTCACGCCCGCGCAAGTGGCGTACTCGAGAAAAGCGGAGCGCGCTGAGCTCGTCCTCGCGCACCCGGAAGTGCCGCCCGCAGTCGCGGCCGTGTCCGACTACGTCGGCAGCACTTCGGGGATGATCGCGCAAGTGGCGAAAACGAGCGCGAAGCGCATCATGATATTGTCTGAATGTAATCTGACCGCACCGCTACGCGACGCGTACCCGGACCGTGAGTTCCTCACGCCCTGCACGCTGTGCCCCTATATGCGCAAGAACACGCTTGACGGCGTCTTCGCAGCGTTCACTGATGAGACCAACGAGATCACGGTGCCTGATGATGTGGCGATGGGCGGACGACGCGCAATCGAACGGATGCTGGAATTGACGGGGAAGAAAGAAGTATCGAAAACATCCCATACTGCTCATAGTTTTCGTCCGTAGAACTCCACAGCCACAGTGCCCAACGGATGCGATCCAAACGCCGCCAGATGTTGATCGAGCACCGGATCATCTTGAGGCATAATACGATATCCAACGACACGGTCTTCGAAATTAGGCGAATATTTCGACGCGAGAAACGCACAATAACCAACACTGAATCCAACACCCTTGCCGATGACGGCAAGATCTTTGGCGGATTCCTCTGTTAGTTCTTCAAGCCGTTTCCCATCAAAGGAAATGCTACCTTTTTCGGCGGTAATCGTTATTACGCGGATCATATCCTATCTCTCAAGCGGAGTTATATAAAAGAGCTCCTGCCGGAGATCAGAATTCTGGAACCGCAATCTACGTCTTGTTCCCGTAGAACGCCACCGCGACAGCGGGTTGGCCCGCGCAGTACTGCTCGTCCTTGACGCGTTCCTTGTACGCGGTCAGGGCGGGGTCGTCCTCGAGCACACGGTACCCGGTGACGCGTTCCTTGAACTGCGGGTGCTGCCGCATCGCGCCAAACGCGCAATGCTCGATGCTCACGGAGCACTCGATGCAGAGCAACTCCAACCCATCGGCAGCCTCCTGCGTCACCGGCTTGAGCCGTTTCCCATCGAAATCGAGATGGTCTTCTTCTGCCTTGATGAAGACGCATTGGATCCTATCGATGGGCGGAGTGCGTAGCACAGCGAACAACAGACGTCAGAGCTATAAAAAAACTCCGGCTTAGAACCGCTTGAACTTGCCCGCCATATCGACCAGATCGATGTGGCCGAGCATCTGCGCGCGGCAGCAGTAGCGCTCGAGACCGAGGTCATCCATGACCTTCTTCGCGTCCTCGTTCTTCGCGACGCGCTCCGAGTACTCCTTCCACAGGTGGCCTATCGGCTTTCCGCAGCTGAAGCACCGGATGGGGATGATCATAGTTCGTCTCGCCTCTTGGGTTCCAGGAAATAGGAGGAAAAGGAGAAGGAGCCTAACGGTAGCTCTTCTGCGTCTTGGAACGCGCCTGACCGTGGGAATTGGGCTTCGCCGACTCCTTGCGGCGCACGTCCGCGACCACCAGCTGGCGGTCGTAATCGAGCATGATCTGGCGGAGCTTCTCATCCGACAAGCCGAAAGCGCGGCCGATCGCGAGTCGTGCGGCATCTGCCTGGCTCGTCGGGCCGCCACCAGTGACCGTGACGGAGATCGCGTAGCGGGATGCGGCAGTGCCTGCGAGCTGCACCGGTTCGAGGATGCGAGCGCGCGTCATGATGTTGCCGTAATGCGCAAGGAGGATGCCGTTCACGCTCACGCTGTGCGTGTCGGCTGGCGCGAGCGTCGCACGCGCGATCGCGCGCTTGCGCTTGCCGCTCGCATGGATGACCTTGCTGATCGGTTTACTCATTCCACTTGCCTCCAAGCTCCTTCGAGAGATCCCCGATCGTCATCCACCGGGTGGTGGGCAGCTTGCCGACATCGGCTTCGGGGAAGCGCACGGGCGTCGCATCGCGCAGTTCCGCAGGCACGCCGATGTAGCACATCACGCGGCGGAACGCGGTCATGCCGCGTGCGGTGTGATAGGGAAGCATGCCGCGGATCACGCGGCGCAGGATGCGATCAGGCAAGCGATGCGTGAACGGACCCTCGCGGGTCGCGCCGCGCGCGTAGCGCTGCTTGTACTGCGCGAGGATCATGACCTTGCGGCCGCTCATGACCGCCTTCTCGGCGTTGATGACCTTGACGGCCTTGCCGTGGAGCGTCGCGCGCGCGACTTGCGTCGCGAGGCGGCCAGCGAGCTGGTTGGTCGCGTCGACCACGATCGTCTCACGCTGTTCGGTCTTCTTAACCAAGGATCCTCACCTTCGCAGCCTTCGGGTTGGACCGGACGAGCTCAGCGATGCTGAGCGCCTTGCCGGTCTTGTTGATCTTCGTACGGGCGCCGTCACTGAATGCGAACGCCGCGATCGTGACCTTCTTCGTGAAATCCCCTTCACCGAGGACCTTGCCCGGCACGATCAGCGTCTCACCGTCGCGCGCGAGCGATTCGATCTTGAACACGTTCACATTGCGCCGCTGGCGGCTCGGGGCCTCGAGGTCCTCAGCAATCCGCTTCCAGAGCGCGACATCCTGCTCGATGGATGCCTTCTTCAGCTCTTGGACGAGCGCCGTGATGGTAGGGTTCTTCATGGTGATTCACGTCGGTTATTCGGGATGCGGATGCGGGAGACAGGGTTCGAACCTGCGCAGACACAAGGCCACTAGCACCTCAAGCTAGCCCGTTTGACCACTCCGGCACTCCCGCCTGATGTTCGCATCATTGTCATCTTCTCTCACTCGACCTTGGACAGCAGCTCGTCGAATTCCTTGAGCATCGTCGTGTGGCGTTCTACGGCCGTCGTGACGACATCGTTGGGCTTGAGCTGCCCCCAGGATTCTATGCTGAGCGTGAATTCCGCAGGAAGCTCTCCTGCGACCTCGGTGGTGTCATCGAGGTTCGTGTGCTTGAAGTGCGCGTGGCCCGCGCCCCACTTCGCGTGGTCGCGGCCCAGACCGAGGACCGCCGTGGCGATGAGGCGCAGCTCTTGCCCTTCGAGGAGCTTCGTGATCGGCATATCCGGGTACACCGGCTTGACCTTGGGATCGGTCGAGGTGAGATCCTTCGCGAGGACCACGCACGGGCCCTTCACATCGATCGTGAGCTTGCAGCTGGACTGCGCGAGGTACTCGCCCGACTCGCGCTCTTCCTTCGTGGGGAGCACGTACGAATCGAGGTCCGTCGTGAGCGGCACGAGACCGAGGCGGTGCGAGACGATCTCATCGTACAGGACGCCGTCGTTGCGGCTGATCTCGACCGATTCGATCGCCATGACCGGGACTTCGCTCATCACGAGCCGGCGGATCGTGTTGACATACCAGTCAGGCACATCCTTGAAGTCGAGCTGCAGGAACAGTCCCTTGCCCTTGGTCTTGGTGAGTTTCATGGTGATCACGAGTTGTGTACGCTTAGACGCGGCGTCCGCGCTTTCCGCCCTTCTTGCGGCAGCCCCCGTGCGGGATGGGGGTGACGTCCTCGATCAGGCCGATCTTGAGGCCGCGGCGCGACAGCGCGCGGATGGCGGCCTGTGCGCCGGGACCGGGGTTCATCGGGCCGTTGTGGCCGCCTGGCGCGCTGACGCGCACGTGGATGCCCGTGATCCCCTTGTCGAGGCAGATCTCCGCGAGCTTCGCGGCGGCGTTCATCGCCGTCGTGGGGCTCGACTCGAGGCGGTGGCTCTTGACCATCTGCCCACCAGAGACGAGACCGATGGTCTCGCTGCCGGTGATATCAGTGACGTGGAGGATCGTGTTATTGT
>CAYNGK010000040.1:0-14624 GCA_964396935.1 uncultured Methanosarcinales archaeon
CGTCGGAGCCGGCGTGTTGCAGGTGATGGTCGGGAGCGTGTGTCCGGCGAGCGGCGTCTTCGTTCCACCAGTGATGGCGACGGAGTACAGCTCGTCCGCAGAGCCGTCCGCTACGGTGTCTGCGAGGTAGGTGACGGTCTGGCTGTCGCAGCTGATGACCGCGCCAAGCCCATGCGTATCGAAGCCGATGTCCACGTATGCCGGCGGGTTCCACGCCTGGCTGATGAGCGTTGTTGCGCCGCCCGTGCTCGCGACGGAGTAGAGCTCGCCCTTGCCGATGGCGGTGCGCACTACGCGATAGATCACGCGCTGGTCATCGGGCGAGAAGAGGATTCCTTCGACATCGTGATCTGCTGGGAGCGCGTGGCTCAATTGCGTGCGCGTGCCGCCGGTGATGGGCACGATATACAATTCGAACATCTGATCGAGGCGGGAATCGTCTGAGTACGCGACGCGCGTCCCGTCATTGGAGATGACGTACGAGTTCACGTTCTCGAACGTATCGAGCGGCGCTGAGATCTTTACCGCTGTCCCGCCGCCAAGCGGCACGCTGTAGAGCTCCACCTTGCCGTCGGTCTGCGCATCGGCGGTGTACACGACGTACTCGCCATTCTTGCTGATGTCAAAAGAGGTCACATCCCCTTCCGTTTGCAACGGTCCGGAAAGTTTGACCGGCGTCGCGGTGCCGGTGCGGCTGTAGAGCTCTTGCTTCCCTGGCGTATCGAGATCATCGATGAAGAGCGTCTTGCCGCAGATGGTGGCGGTCTCTATCTGGTTGTACGCGCTCCCCGCGAGATTCTCGCTTGGCCCGCGCGCGTGCCAGCCATTGATCAACGCGCCCGCGAGGAGCGCCACGAGGCAGATCCCAAGGAGCACGAAATAGGGGAATTGGTCCTTTTTCGCCTGTTTCCTCCCCTGTTTCTTCACGTCGAGTGCTCGGGAAAGCCCGCTTTATAAGGGTTACGTGCCAAGGGATTATCCTATGGTCGCCACGTGCAGATCTGTATGCTGCGTGCCGTTGGCGATGTAGATGACGTCGTTGCTGTTTGGGGCTATAGAGAACATCGGGTGACCGAGGTAGGTGAGTATGACATCGCTTGTCGTCGTGGTGCGCCCGTTGAGTTTGGTGGGTGTGCCGCCGGCGCTGGGTACGCTGTAGATGCTGCCGGTGCCTTGATGAGCGCCGTACACGACGACTGCGCTGTTGTCGGCGATCTGGAACTCCTGGACGTTGCTGCTTTGTGGGGTATTGAGTTTTGTTGGTGTGCCGCCGTTGATGGGGACGCTGTAGATCTCGAATCGGTCGTCGACGTCTTGGTCGGCGATGTAGATGACGCGTGTGCTGTCGGGAGTGATGCGATAGGTGCGCACGTTACCGCCGATGGGATATGGTACGGTTGTTCCGCGTACGAGTGGTCCGTTGAGTTTTTTTGGTGTGCCGCCGTGTATGGGGACGCTGTAGAGTTCGTTGAAGCTGTCTTGGTCTTGGTCGGCGGTGTAGACGACGTATTGGTTGTCGGGGCTAATTGCGTACGTGTCCACGTCACCGTTGCTCGTGAGTGGCCCGTTGAGTTTTGTTATCGTACCGCCGCGGGTGGGGACGCTGTAGAGCTCTTCGATATTATCTATGCGTTCGTCGGAGCGGTACACGACCGTATTACCGTCCGGACTGATGAGGAAATCATCTTTGACAGTCTCACGTCCGTTGAGCTCGCCATTGAGGCGTACTGACGGCCCACCAACAACGGAGACGCTGTACAGATCGAAATTGCCCTCATTGATAGCATCGGAGAGGTATGCTGCTGTTGAACCATCTTCGCTGATCTGGTAGTACGGTCCTGAGACCAGAGCCCCGGGGACGAGGAACGCTGTGTTGATCTTGAATGCCGTCCTTGACGAGCCAGTCCCTGGAACGCTCCACAGCTCGTGGCCGCCCTGGACCGTCCTGCCGACGCGATAGATCACTTGATCGGTGCCGTCGGGGTTCTTGGCGATTTGGTATTGGAACACGTCGTAGTTCACTGCGATGTTGCGGTTCAATCGGGTGGAAGGTCCTCCGTTGATGTCGACACGCCAGAGTTCAATCACATTGTTGACATCGCCGTCCGCCCGATAGTAGATGCGCTCGCTTGTTGGCGAGATGAGGAAATCATCAACCTTGCCGCGCACTGCGTAGAAGTCCATATTGAGCTTAATGGGTGCGCCGCCGGTGATGGGGACACTGTAGAGTTCGGGAACCCCCGCCGTGTCCTGATCGGCGATGTAGACAACCTTTCTGCTATCAGAGCTGATCTTGAATTCCGGCTTTAGGTTCTGTGTTTGTGCTCTGGAGAGTCTGATGGGGTCGCCGCCCGCGAGCGGGACGCTCCAGAGGTCGTAGGTGTTGTCGGTTATCGCGTCTTGCACGTAGACTGCGTATTTTCCGTCGGGACTTATCTGGGGACGCGTTGGGAGTGTGAATGAGATGTCGCTGAACGATTGACCGTCGCTGAGTTGGTGGTCGACGGTTGTGCTCGTAGTGTCATCAGGCACGCACGCACCGTTTTCGTCAAGGTGTTGTCCTTCGTTGCAGACCGGATCTTCGATGGGGTCTGGTATTGTTGTGTCGTCGCGAACGGTTATGGTGTCGAGTGCCGTTCGTTTGTCTGCGTTCTCTGGTTCGCAGTCGGTTGCTGCGTAGAGCACGTAGGTCCTTGGTTGTCGTGTGGCGATGACATTCTTCGTCACTGTTGCGCCGGCCGGTGTGCAGTCGTATGGTGCGCCTCCTTCTCGCCAGAGCTGGATGTAGCCTGTGCCCTCGCTCGTGTACGTGATGGGTGTTCTGCAGAAGAACGGATTGAATCCTGCTGCGCAGGTTGCGGTCTCTTCGACAAATTGTGCGGTCGCTATCGGAGCCGATACGCACGTTCCGCTCTCGCAGCGTTCGTTCAGGCCGCACCAGAGATCATTCTCGCATTCGACGTCCGTGAGTGAGCACCATCCTTGGTTGCAGATGCCCGAGCAGCAGTCGGCATTATCGCCGCAGGCGATACCGACGAGTTTGCAAGCAGGTTCCGTGTCCGTGCTATCGTCGAACCCGCGGATATCATAGAGGTAGAGGTCGGCGAGGGTCATTGTCGCGTCGCCCGCCGTGAAATCGGTGGTGGCGATCAGGAGCTTGCCGGTGTCAGAGATCGCGACACTCTTGACGTATCGCCTCTTGCCGTTAGATACTGGCGGCTGTTCAACGGTCAGGTCCACACCATCCTTCTCGACGAACAAGCGACAGCTCTCACGGATCGTGGCCGCGTTCGTGCTCGTGCTCGGGCACCGCCCGTAGGCGATATACTCGCCAGCCATCGCGCCATTGTCACGATTCATAGTGTTGCCCCACCGTGCGGGGACTGGCCTTGATGATTCTTCCACAAAGCCGTTGGGGCCGGCGGTGTAGATGACGAAACGCTTTCCCGATGCACTCTTGAGCGTCAGGCCTATGCGCTCCGGATTGAGCGTATCAATCAGGTATCCGTCGACACTTTGGCCGGTGAATGTCGACACCAGGGTCGGCTTCGCCGTGCCTGCCGACGGCATCTTATACACTTCATAGATGAACGGGATTTGACCGGTTTTGCGCGTAATGATATACTCGCCGACGCCGACGACGGGAGTGTACTCTTTGTCGAAGGTAGTGATGAGGTCGAGGCTCGGCAACGCATAGATGGCGTTCTTCGTGTTACCGTTCTTTACGCCAGCGACACCGATCATCCGACCGTTCGCAATAGCGATGCTACCCAGGCCGGCCAGCTCACCATCAGCGAGCGTCTCATCATCGACTACCGGTAGCCGATCAACCATCGTCACGCCGTTCGAGGTCCTTTCATACAGCACAGGGGGACGTCCACGACCTATCGTCGCGCGGTCAGTGGTCTCTTGGATGAACAGATTACCGCCCAACGGCAGGACCGTGCTTTTGATGTTGCTGCAGCGCGCGAAGGTCCCGCCACAAGGATCGCCGGCCCGCGCGGTGCTCGTATCCAAGCACACGTCGCGCTTACCGATGACCTGGCCGCCATCCGTGATGATGTACATACCGAACCGGTGGCTGTACTGCTGCTGGGTGGCGCCGGGGTGGCATTGGCCGTTCACGATGAACGTGCCCGTACCGGGCAGGTACTCGACGAATTCGAACACCCGCGATCGCATATACACGAAAGTGTCGCTCTCAAAAGGGATGTCATCCCACGAGTAGATGGCGTTGGCCGTCGTCAGCTCGACATCGAACGCGCCGGTACCGCCAACCTGCCCGGCCGCGTTCTCCGTCGGCATCGCGGCAGGAACAACAGGGTCGTGTGCCGTGCTGAGCACCGCGATAAGCGCGACGAGGCACACCCCAAGCAGTACCGCATAAGGGAAGATATCTGGCCGTCGTTGACGCCCGTTCCCGCGCTGCACCACAACTCCTCGCCCGGGAGATGCCCGTTTATAACTGTTCTGCGAACCTCCATCTCGAAATATATATAAACCACCCGTCGCAGGACTGCTTTGGGGAACCCAAAACACCTTTGTCGCACAACGAGGTAATCTCGGGAACTCCAATGCTCTGGGAGCGCAAGCTCCCAGGGTATCTCTCTGCTCTTCCCCGTCGGAGCGCTATCGTCGCGGCAACGCCGAAACGCTTTAGAAGCGCACCGAAGGCCCCGCTCTCGATATGCGTATCTTGAGCCTTCACCCGGCGGCCACAGAGCTCCTGTACGCCATCGGCGCGGGCGGCTTGCTTGTGGGCCGATGCGATGGGTGCGACTATCCTGCCGCCGCCCTCACGGTCCCGAGCATCGGTGCGGCTTCGGAGATGACCGCTGAGCGCGCAGCCATCCTGGAGCCGGATCTCGTGCTCCTGGGCCCGGGCCAAGAGCTGGTCGCGGCGCGACTCGGGACACTCCACCTCTCTATGCTCCGTTGCGCGTCAATCGAGGAGAGCCTCGCATCGATCGTCGCGCTCGCGAAGACGGTCGGCAAAGAGGTCGAGGCGGACGTGCTCGTGCACGATCTGCGTACGACGTTCGACATCGTGCGCGAACGGACCGCACGCTTCCGCCGCACACGCGTGTACGCCGAGACGCGCCGCGACCCGTGGGGCACGAGTCCGCTCGTGAATGAGCTGATCATGATCGCCGGCGGCGAACCGCTGCCCAAACCGACCGTCGATCTGCAGGAACTCAAGCGCTTCGAGCCGCAGGTTATCATCGTGAGCGTGCCGGGCGAGGGAGAGACGTTCGAACCGGAGCTCTTGCTCGCCCGCGACGGGTGGGGAGAGCTTCCTGCGGTGCGCGGCGAACGTGTATTCGTGATTGACGACGCGCTCCTGCACCGCCCGGGTCCGCGTCTCGCGCAGGGCGTGAAGCTGCTCGCGAAAATCCTGCACGGCGTGACTGTGAACGGGAACTGATTCCCCAAACGGCGGGTTCTTCCATTGTCGCATATGTTTTTATACCGTATCTGCGGGTACTGGCCGAATGGCTCGCCAGAAATCCACATTCCTCGACGGTGCTGCACCGCTGCTTCTGCTCCTTGGGATCGTCGCGCTCGTGGCGATCGTCGGGATCACGCGCTTTGGCGGGTTCTCCTCCCTCACGTCATCTTCGGCCACGCAAGAACGATCCCTCCTCGGACAGGCATCCACCGGCCCACGGCCGATGCCCTTGCGGGAAGTGGTGACCTGCGCATTCATCGGCGGCAACGGCACGCGCGGTTGCACGTCGAGCTACGGCCAGTGCTCGACCGCTGGCACGTCTTGCGCTGTCAAGGTCGCCGGTGTCGCGGGCAGTGTCGTGCAATGGAGCACGACGAACTGCGCCGGAGCGAGCGGTCAGTCCGTTATCAACGGCAGGGACGAGACCGTGACATTCACTTGTGGCGCGTCCTGCACGAACGAGTGCACGGCCGGCACATCGCAGTGCATCAATGAGACCTACATCCGGTCGTGCGGCAACTACGATAGCGACCCGTGCACCGAATGGGGATCGACGAACAGCTGCGCTCCCGGCAACATCTGCCAATCCGGCGCTTGCGTCCCCTCCTGCACGAACGAGTGCACGGCCGGCACGACGACGTGCGTCAACCAGACCGACATCTTCCGTTGCGGGAATTTCGATGCTGATGCGTGCACGGAGTGGGGGTGGAGCGATTCGTGCGGCGTTGGTACCGTCTGCCAATCCGGCGTGTGCGTCAACCAACCAATCCCTGACGTCTGGGTTTCCATCGAGAAGACCACGATCGACAGCAAGGGATATCCAGGCGCTCCATTCACCGCCGGACCGTTCGTCCTGCGTGGCAGCGAAGAGATCGATTATCTCAACGGTATCCAGGTCATCTCGACGATCTACGGCGCAGACTACAACTTGCGGGATATCGCGCTGGTCGCTGCGGATGGAAGGGTGATCGGATCGGTTCCTTCGCTCACGTGGAATGGTGACCACTACTACGGCTGGATCATGATCGACTCTTACGAGGAAACGTTCCCGATCACCGTCGGCGGATCATCATTCACCCTCCAAGGATCGCTCACGCAGTACGCGAACGGCACCGTGAATATCGGCATCGGAGGACTGAACTTCGCGCAACCAGGAGCGCACGTGTACGGTACCCCGGTGCTGTCCGATCCGCTCGTTGTGGCAACGGGCTAAGAACGCGTGTCCGCCACCGCCCCGGATCGACCCGGGAGGGAGGTTCAGCTCGCGAGCCAGTCGGCATTCTCCGCGTCCAGGCCATACCGTGCGCTGATCGCGCGCGCCCACGCGCTGCCGCGCTTCTTGCCTGCGTAACGCAGGTACGGCAGCACGGTTTGGCGCGCGCGTCGCTTGCTCGTGTGCAATTGCGGCGCGAGCTCGGTCGCGAGCGCATCGCGCTTCGCGTGGCGCTGCTTCGCGATCCACAGCTTGAGGAACCGCTCGGGCCGTTTTGGCGCGAGCGTGCCCGCGACCTTGTCCTCTTTCGCGAGCGCGATGCCTGCGGTGAGCAGGTTGTAGACGTACACGTAGTAGCGGTAGTGCTGCCAGCGCCGGATGCGCCCCAAGAACAGATCCGCCCGTGAGAGCGCATCGTACGCGCGCGCGATGTCCGCCGGTGCGCGATATGCCATCGGCAGGTTCTCATCCATCCAATGCAGGATAGCATCAGGATCCTCCGCGACCGCATCGAACGCGGGCAGCGCGATCGCGGCGCTTGTCGTGCGCAGCACGAGCGAGACCCCTTGCTCGATGTCGACGGTCGTATCGCGCGCATCGAGCACGTCGAGATGCTCGCGTGTGATCGCCGGACCATCAGCGACCCCTTGCAGGTCGGTGACCGCAGCGCGCACGTCGCCGCCGCTGCGGCGCGCGATCGCGCTCGCGGCTTCCGGTTCGAGCGTGATGCGCTCGATCTGGGCGACACGCGCGAGCAGCGCGGCGATCTCCACGACGCTTGGCGCGAGCACTTCGATCGCCTCACACGCCTTGACAAGCGGCTTGAGCTTATCGATGGTCGCGTCGTTCGCGGTCAGGATGATCGGATGCGCGCTGCGCGGCAGGATTTCGAGGAGCGCCGGGATGCCGCCGCGATCTGCAGTGCCAGAGATGCCATCCACCTCATCGATCAGGATGATGCGCTCGCGTGCGAAGAGACTCGCCTGGAACGCCGCTTGGCCGATCACCGCCGCGATCTCCGCCTTGCCGCGCTCGTCCGAGGCGTTCACCTCGATGAGCTCGCGCTCGAGCGCAGCAGCGACCGCATGCACGAGGCAAGTCTTGCCGATGCCGGTCGCTCCCCACAACAGCAGCGGTTTCGTGCCTCGGCGGTATCCGCGCACGTACGCTATCGCACGCCGGACCGTCTCCGCCTGCCCGACGACATCGTCAGGAACCTGCGGCATATGACGCATCGTCCACGGTCCGGTCCTCGCCATCGCGTGGCAGGGTGCGGCGGGGGGTTAAAAGCATGGCGGTCAGCTGTCGCGTGATCCGCGCCTGCTGCGTTTCGTGCTGCCGGCCTTACCCTTTCTCCTCGGCCGCCGCGCGGGCGATGGTGGTGGTGAACGAGGTCTTCTGTGCCGTATCGGTGCTCAGCGGTACCCCCCGTACCTCGAGCTTGGCGATGGCGTCACCTGATCGTTCCCTTGATTCGCACGATGTCGCTGAATAGAGCGCGAATGCGCTGTACTCTCCGATCGTGGTGCTCACCTTCTGCCCCGGAACGTTCGCTTGCGCGCACGCGAAGAACGCGTCATCAGCCAGTATCTTGACATACGGTGCCGCGACATCGGTCGTCGACCAGGAGATGGTGGTGGAGCATCGCTTGCTGTCGGCCGCGATCACGCACGGGTTCGGATCCGCGGTAAGCGTGCCCGTCGATGGTTGCGGTGCTGGTGGCGGTGTTTCCGCCGTCGCGGTCCCAAGCGCGACGCCGATCTCGCGCAGCGCATCGTAGGAGAGCTTCGTGGCGACAGGGGAGCGTGTGAAGACGCCGCTGCGGACCCAACCGCCGGGGCAGTTTGCCGCCGTGTTTGGCCTGTCGGTCGCGGTGAACCAGTACGCGGATGCGGCACCGCCGTCGGCGACACACGCGTACGCACGACGGAGGTTCTGCGCTTGTTGCGCTTCGGTGAGGTTCCAGTACGGGCAGTTCGGTCCGCCAAGGTCGAAGATATTGAACTCCGTCACGGCGATCGGCACACCCTGCTTGCCTGCCGTATCGAGCTTCTGGCGCACGCGCCTGATGGTGTCGCGCATCTCGACCGGGTCGCGATAGTACATGTGGATGGTCAGGACATCGAATTTGCCGTGCGCGATGATGTGGTCGACCCACGCGTCCGGGTTATTGTACCCGGTGCTTCCCTTGTTGTTCTCGTGGTAGACGACGCCCGGCGCCCACACTTTCGCGGTCGGGTCCTCTTGCTTGATCGTGTCATATCCGGCGTTCAGGAGCGCGGTGAACTCCTCGCGCGTGCCGCGCCAGTACTCGAGGCCGTTGGGCTCGTTCCAGATCTTCCAATCCTTGACTTGGTTCTTGCCGGCTGGGCCGTAGTGGCGCACCGCCTGGCGCACTGCATCTCTCCAATCATCCATATTGCGCGGCGGGTACGCGCCCGGCTTGTCGGAGTTCGGGTTCGAGGAGGCCCATGTCGGGGTGTTGCTGATGGCAGCGATCGGCCTGATGCCGACGAGCGTGAGGTTCGCGATGACGGGGTCATTATACCAATTGAACGTGTTGTTCTGCGTCTCCGATGACGACCAGCCGACGCCGGTGATGGTGGACCGCACGCCGGCGTCATCGAGCCGCTGCGTCATCCACTCGAGATAGGTCGTGTTCGTGAGCGTGTTGAGCCACGGCCCGGCCTCCTTCATCCCCATGCCGAGGAACTCCTGCGTCACGCGCGCCGGCTCTCCGCCAGGGACGCACGCGACGGGCATCTGGTGTACATCATCCGTGTCGCCGCAATCGGGATCTTGCGCATCGACAAACCCGTCGCAGTCGTTATCGCTCCCATCCGTGCACGCGTCGTAGTCGGGGCGCGTGATCTCGCGCTTCTCATCGAGTGCAGCAAGACCGAATCTTCGTTGTCCGGGAAGCGCGTGGAAGTACGCATTCCCTTGGTTGTAGTCTGCTGAGTATTTGGAGCAGCAGTACGCCACGTTGCCCAAGAGCTTCTGGCCGTCGCGATCAGTGGCGGCGTCGGTGCATCCGAAGATGACTCCTTGACCCTGGTCGGATGCGCACACATAGGAGTAATTTCCCATAAATGCGCCGTCATTTTGGCACCCGGTCGGGAACGCGCATTGCGTCCCTTGGTCGCAGCACTTGCCGGGCTCGCCGGACGTCCAGAGACTGCTGATTCCTTCCGGTGAGTAGGCGCCCGCTGTTGTCCACGTGAGCGCGCCCGCGCCCGCATTATAGCGCAGCGGTTGCTGTCCTGGTCCGCAAGTCGATGGGGTGCCGGAACCATTGATGCTGTCTCCGAGCTCCTTGAGCGCGTAGTACGCGAGCTTCGGTCTCACGTGCTCCGGTACGGTGAAATCATAGTCGAAGATGCCGAACTTGTTCGGATCGCTGACATCAGGCCATTCCGTCCCGGAGAACCACATCGCGTAATCCGCGCCGGCCGAAGACACGCACGCGTAGAGTTCCTTGAGCGCCTTCGCCTGCTGCTCCTGGGTGCGCGCCGTGTTGTATTCGCTGTTCATCGCGCTCACGGCGAGCGGGATATCCTCTTGCCCAGCTGCGTCGAGCAGCTCACGCACCCGCTTCGTATGCGTGTATGCGGTCGTGACATTGTGGAATTGGTGGATGCTGAACACATCGTAGTGGCCGTTCGCGATCACGTAATCGACCCATTCGTATGCGCCTGGACTCGTCACGACGAAGTATACCTCTGGTCCCCAGACGCGCGCTTGCGGATCCTCTTGTTTGATGACCTCGTACGCAGCATTGAGCTCCTTGACGTAGTCCTCTTTCGTGGGCGTGCCGTTGTTGCCGTTCGACTCAACACGGATCTCCCAATCGCGCACCTGGCCGGTGCCGCTTGGGCCGTAGCGACGAACCACGTCGCGCACGTACGTCTGATAATCGTTCATGTTCTTCGCAATGCAATGGCGAAAGCTCGGATTGTCAGGGCAGGAGGTCGCCCACTCGGGTGTGCCAACGAGGATGCCGACGACATCGATGCCGTCGACCGACATCTCGTTGATGCGCTTGTCGGTGTAGTACCAGTTATGCGTGCCTGGCGTTGGCTCGATGTCCTCCCACGTCGCGACGATGCGGACCTGGCGGACCCCTGCCTCGGCGTACTTCTGGGCCAGGTATGGCAACGATGCGTTGTAGTAGATGGCGATCTGCAGCTCATTCCCGACGAGACCGAGGAAATCCGGGTTGCTTGGCGCGAACGTCACGCCGTCGATCGGGCAGGTGATGCCGGTTGTCGGCGTCGGTTCGCCCGCGGGCGGCGTGAGGCAGAACGTGACGCGCTTGTCGCGCCAGGTGTTCATGATGCTCTTGATCTTCACGTGCGCGCCGCTTGGCAGCGTCGCGCTTGCGCCCACACCGAGTGCGGGGGTCGATGCACCGTTCACGGTCAGGATGGCGCTTTGCCCTTGCAAAACCGCTCTAATGACGTAGGTGTTGCCCTCGACCTCGTACTTCTGCGTCTTGCCACCATACAGCGATGCCTGGAGCGGGCACGTCCCGGTGTTCAACCCGGCGAGGCCGACGGTGTTCTCAGCGGTCTGCTCATTCCACGTATCGCCGGTCTCAGAGACCTGCAGTATCGCGACGATCCCGACGAGCAAGACCGCGCCGACGAGCAACGAGAGCTGGATGGCGAAAGACGGGTGTCGGCTCACGTCGGTGACCCGTCCTCGTGACTATATAATCCTTCCTCGGTGATAGGCGGCGCTCACCGCTCATGCGATCGGTCCAACTCCAGGCGGTACAGGCGCACATCGAGGTGCTCCTTGCCGTTCACGAGCGCGCCAGCGCTGCTCGTCGCGTAACCGACCGCCTGCCCGTCGATCATGCCGCGCAGCCCGTAGTACCGGATGCCGTCGATGACGTCCTGCTCCACGTCGGCACCGGGGTGCCGCTCGCAGCGCAGCTGGACGATGAGCTGCGGGCGCTCATAAAATCTGCCGTGCGCGAGATATCCGCCGTCGGTGGCGCGCAGGTGCTCGAGGAGGAAGCCCACTACGGCGTACATCCCTTATGGCGCGGGTACTTATGCCTATCGGAGCAGCTGCGCCGCCTCGAGCGGCGCTTTTCCGTCGATGACGACCGCGCCTAACGCCCGCGCGATGCTGAACGGCTTCTTGCTTTGCCAGACGTTGCGTCCGACCGCGAGGCCGATAGCGCCGTTCGCGAGCACCTTGTACGCCTCGTTGAGGAACTCGGTCTCGTCCTGCTTCTCGCCCCCCGAGATGACGATCTTCGTGCGCCCAGCGCACCGGGCCATCCACTTGAGGTTCTCGGTATCGCCGTTGAACTTGACCTTGATGATATCCGCGCCCAACTCCAGGCCGATGCGGGCCGCGTACGCGAGCACGTGGTTGTCCTGGTCGCTGATGCTGGGCCCTCGCGGGTACATCCACGCGACGACCGGCAGGCCGTAATCGTGCGCTTGCTCGACGATCTTCGCGAACTCGTGGAACATCTTCGGCTCGTTGGGGGAACCGTCGTAGATGGTGAAGCCGATCGCCGATGCACCGGCCTTGATCGCGCGCTCGACCGAGCAGATCGGCGTGCTGATGGGATTGATCTTCGCGAGGCGCGTTGAGCCGTTCACCTTGATGATGAGCGGGATGTCCCGGTACGGGCCGTGGTAGTACTTCTCCGCGATTCCGATCTGGCACGCGATCGCGCTGAACGCGCGTGATTCGTACGCGAGGTTGAAGATGAACTCCGGGTCGACATTACGGTCGTCGAAATCGGTGGGGCCGTGCTCGAGCCCCTGGTCGTACGCGAGAATCAGGCACCTGCCGTTGCGCAAGAGCCGTCCGATGTTGATCTGCGTCAATCCAACCTCACCTCACTGTACCCGCCCCCGTGACGGGGGTTTATAAAGTTACTGCGCGGTATGCGGGAGATATGGCTCGAGCGTTCGAACGGCGGTTGTGGTTCCGTGCGAAACGGTACGGGTGGGGATGGTACCCCGCGACGTGGGAGGGATGGCTTGCGACGCTGCTCGCTCTCGCGCTCTTCTTGCCGCCGTACCTGCGCGCGTTGCGCTCAGGGATAGGGGGGAACGGCACGGACGCGTTCTGGTGGGCGATCATCGCCACGCTGCCGTTCATCGCGCTGGTCGTCGTCTGCTACCGCACCGGCGAGAAACCGGGTTGGCGTTGGGGCTGAGCTGGCGGCTGTCGCATCGCCGCTCGCGCGCTACCTATTCCCGATCGGGTCCTTGTAGCCCATCGCGGGCTGGAAGTTCGGCTCGACAGGCAGGTCGTGCGACTGCTCAGCGAAGCCCTTGATGAGTCCCTGGATGCGCTGCACGGTGCGCTGCAGCTCCACCTTGTGCTGCTCGAGCTCATCCATGTAGACGCGATGGAAGAACACCTTCTTGATCTTCCCGCCGAGGGTCTCGAACCGATCCTCCACATCCCATTGCACGAACGCGCGCAGGCGCAGGATCAGGTCATTCTTCTCGAGATTGACCTTCTTGTTCTTGTACGCGACCTCGTTCTTCGTGACGTTGAGGGTCTGGTAATTGAGTTCGATGAAGTACCGGATGTACGGGTTGATGTCGCGGCGCATCCGCCACCAGATGTGCTGCTCTTTCGCACCTGACGGCACCCAACGCTCCCAATACAGGTCCTCGAACTTGTCATCCTTCGAGTGCGGGTGCTTGAACCCGAGCTCGTACAGGAAATCATGCAATGCCTCATAGATCGGCTTGAACTTGAGATTGTCCTCGCGTTCGATCTCGAACGACGCGACCTGGATGTCGCGCGGATCCCCGATACGCAGCATCCCGTTCGACTTCGCTGTGCGCAGGGCCATTTCCGTGCGAAAACCGCGACGGCACTATTTAAATGATGTGGGAGGAATGCACTGTCGCCATTCCCCGCCAGTTCCTGCCTTGGCGCAAGTCCGAGGCGGCGATGTCGGGACGGCGGGATCCCGACAAAAGGAGCCGTCGAGATAACGCGCGAGTCAGCTGCGCCGCAGGAACGCATCCGTGGTATGTCATTTGGCCAGTGTCCGCGATCACGCCGCGCGTTTCGCGCGCCGTCGTAGTTCGACAATCGTGATGATGCACGCGCCGACCGTGTCCGCGATGAGATCGCCAAACGAGTCGGCGAGACCGAACGGGTTGAACGGCCACGCGTAGGGCGCGGGCAGGACGCTCATCGCCCACTCGAACACCTCCCACGCCGCGCCAAGCGCGAGCGCGAACGTGATGATCGCGACAGCGGTCATCCAGCGCGTGTCGATGTGCGGCTTGTACAATATCGCGGCGAACCACGCAAGGCACATACCGCCAAGCATATGGAAGAGCTTGTCGAACGCGAGGATTCCGGGCGTCTGCCACGTCATGTACAGCTCGACCGTGAGCGCCGCGATGAACGTCGCGCTCACGAGCGCGTCAAGCGTCGCGTACTCGTCGCGCTCCTTGCCCAGCCACAAGATGAACGCGCTGCCCACGAACGGCACGATGTTGAACAAGAGCAGCGCGATCCCTTCGGTCGCGAGACCGTAGACGAGCAGCGCGAGCCACGCGAGGCGCAGGATGATGGCGGTGTGGAAGGAGCGCATATGACCAGATTTCATCCGGACGGGTTTATGAATGTTTTCACAAGTCTTGGAGCGCTTCGTGTAGTCCCCGATACTTGTACTCGCGATCCTTCCGTCTGGCGTTCGGAGAGAGAAACACATAAATATGTGTGACTACTTACCTCTGTGTATGGCCAATATGACCCTCGCGATTCCCGAGGACCTCCACGCGATTATGCGCACGCACGCGGATATCAAGTGGAGCGAAGTAGCACGTCAAGCGTTCATCGCGCGGCTCTCACCGGCGGAAAAACTCCGGCTCGCGGATAAGATAGCGGAGAAAAGCAAGCTGACACCGAAAGATGTCCGGGAACTCAGCGCGAAGATAAAGAAAGGCGCCGCGAAAC
>CAYNGK010000041.1:0-14589 GCA_964396935.1 uncultured Methanosarcinales archaeon
ACGCGGACGTGCCCACGATGAGCACGAACTGCGATCCGGACGCGACCGACACGAACAGCGAGGCTGCGAGCTACTACCTCCTGTGGACCGCGCAGGCAGGCGATAAGGCGGCGTTCGACAACGAGCTCGCGTTCATCAAGCAGCACATGATCCACCCGTCGACCGGTCACATGATGTGGCGGCTCGAGGGGAACGACAGCGTCATCACGGATGGGGCGAACATCGCATCCGACGCGGACCTGCGTGCCATCAAGGCATTGCTCATCGCCGAAGCTCGCTGGAAAGACCCGGCGTACACGGCAATGATCGATGGGCTCGCGCAAGGGCTCGAGACGGTCGCCATCACGAGCGACGGGTATCTCGCGCCATACGGGAACGGCCCGAAAGAGAACCCGTGGCGCGCGCAGGAGGTCTGGATCTCATACGTGGACTTCACCGTGACCAAAGAGCTCGCCCACAGGCGCGGTGAGCCATGGATCACGTTGGACCGCAAGATGCGCGAAGCGGCGTTGGGCGGCCAGATCCACAACGGCCTCTTCAACTCCGAGCTCACCGCGACACGCGCGTACGGCAACGGTATCGACGGCGGCGTGTACAGCATCAATTCCATGTGGATCATGATCCGGATGGCGGAAAGCGACGATCCGGCGCTGCGCGCCGCGGCGAACCGCAGCCTCGAGTTCTATCGGCAAAAGCAACTGGTCGATGGCCAGCTCTTCGCGACATACGGATCGAACGGCGATGCGCTCTCGCCGGACGATACCCCTTGGGTGTACGCCCTCGTCGGTCGTGCCGCAGCGGCTCTCGACGATGAAGCGTTCGCGGACGAGATGGTGCGCCAGCTGCTCATGAAACAGATGAACGATCCGACGTCACCGCTTGAAGGATCCTTCGCAGAAGGATCGGGCCGGGACCTGCGCGCCGGACAGTTCACGATGCAGGAGAGCATCCTGACGATGCAGGAATACCTCGCGATGCGCGAACGGATCCGCTAGCACAGCACGACCGGAAGGGCACGGGAGACCGGCAGCGCACGAACGCGCCAGATCCTCACTCGCAGCGGCACGACGCGGCACCGGAAGCGCGCACGCACGCACCGGCGGGCTGTCGACCCATCACCGGCCGCCGTTTGGCGGGCTTAGGCCACGACGACCTGGAGGTTGCCCGTCGCGCTCGTCGCGCCATTGCGCGCGACGCAGCTCGCCGCGTACGACCCTGGCGCCGCGTAGGTGTGCCACATGTTGTTCTGCGCGTAGTCGCTTGGTCCGCGCGTGCCGTCGCCGAAGACGAACTCGTACGCGGTCGGCGTGAACCCGTCAGCAGTGCACACGAGCACCGCATTGAGCCCTTGCGGGAACCACGGCGCGAATGCCAGCGTCGCCGTCGCAGTGGTGTTGCCAGGATCGACATCCGTCACCGTGAGCGTCCAAGAGCGCATGAGCGTGTTCTGGCTTGACGCGACGGTGAGGTTGACGGTGTGGACGCCAGCGGTGTCATAGCCTCCGACGAAGGCGTATGCGGCGCCAGATCCGGCCGGGACGCCATCAAGCGTCCAGGCGGTCGTTGTCGCGAGACCTGACGGGTTCTGCAGGACGTAGCTGAACGCCTGGCCCGACGGTTCGCTAATGGCGATGGACGTTCCGGCCGGGCTTGTGCTCGTGAAGCTGATGTTCTGCGTCACGTTCGTCTGGTTGCCGGTGCCGTTGCCGGCCGGCGGGACGGTGCCGAGCGTCACGATCGAAGAGCCCGCGCCGGTGTGCCCGAGCGTATCGGTCACGGTGCACGTCGCGTTGTACGTGCCGTTCGCGCCGTACGTGTGCCAGATGTTGTCCTGGAGGTACTCATTGGGCCCTTGCTGACCGTCACCGAAGAGGAACTTGTAGGTGTATGTGCCGTTCCCGCCAGCTGCGATGCACTTCCAGACGACGTTGCGCCCTTGCGGGAACCACGGCGCCGGAGCGAGCGAGACCGTGAGGACGGTCGTGTTCGTCTGGTTGGTGGTCGAGTTCGTCTGGTTGCCGGTGCCGTTGCCGGTCTCGTTGAGCACAGTCACGAGCCAATCGCGCTGGATGCTCGTCTCATTGGAGGAGACGATCACGGAGAGGTTGTAGGCACCCGATGACTGCGCGTGGAACTCGTAAGAGGTAAGATCCTCCTGCAGAGGCAGGACCGCGCCGTCAAGGAGCCAGAGCGAGCCGACTGGCAAGCCGGCAGGGTTGCTCACCGCGTAGGAGAACGTCAGGTTCCCATCGTGCACCAGCGTGACCGCGGCGCTCGCAGGTGTCGTGCTCAGGAACGAGATGTCCCGGGTGATGTTGGTCGTCACGCACGCATCCGCGAAATTCGTCTGCGCGAAACCGTTGCTGCCGATGCAGGTCGATGCGAGGCACACACGCAGGCTCTGGTCCGTCGTTGCCTGCTTGTACATCTCGAACCAGACCGGGTTCTGGGAACTCGGCTTCTCGCATGCGAAGATGCGCTTCGAGCCGCTTGCTGAGGTGCAGGTGACGGTGCGGCAGCTTCCGGCGACCGTGTCGTCGCCGGGAAGGATCGTGCCGCCGACGCAGGATGCTGGAAGGCTGCTGATGTTGGCATAGCAGACCGTGCCGGCGATGCTCGATACCGCGACATCCCACTCGCTGCGCAGGACGGTCGCGCCGACGGTCACCGTGATCTCGATCGTGTGGTTGCCTGCGGCAAGCCCTGACGGGTCGAGCGAGAGTCCGCTCGCCGCGATAGGCACGTGATCGACCGACCACGCCGTATCGATGGGTGCGCCTGCAGGATTCGCGATCTCAAGCAGCAACAGCTCGGACGATCCCTCGTTGAACGCCATGTGCGTCGCCGGCCACTTGCGCGTGATCCACGCGTCCGCACCCGCGGGAGCGGGTCCTGGACTGTCGGCGAAGAGCGCACCGATCGTCGCGTCCTCGGAGAGGACGATCGCGATGGTCGGATCGGTGCCGCTCGCGGCGCCCGTCCAGCCGAGGAAGCTCTTGCCGGGCGCTGCCTCTGCGCTCAGCGTGATGGGCACATCCTGGAAGTAGGTGCGGGTCAACGGCAAGTCAGCGGTCTGGCTGTTCACCAGGACGCCACCGCGCGTGCTATCGCCAGTCACTGTCAGATCGATCGTGCCGCCCAGGCCGAAATAGCGCACCAGGTGTGCGCGATACTGGTCAGGGCGTTCCTGCAGGTACTCGCGCAGAAGGTCGAGATTCGACAGCCACTGATCCGTGCCGTTGAGGCCGGTCCAGCGGTTCGCCTGCTCTGGCACCTCAGCGGCGATACCCGCGCTGAGCGTGTCGATGATCGGGATCGCATTGGACGGCTCGAACGTCGACGAGAGCTCTTGCGCGGCCGCTGTGGCGAACTCATCACGGAACTCCTCGTTGCGCGCGAGTGCACGCCAGAGCGCGCCACCCCACGTGGTGCGGTCGATATGCTCGAACATGTCGTAATCGGGACCTTGGTTCGGCATGTAGGCGAACGCGTAATCCGCATCGTGCAGGACCCAGCGCCACTTGCCGTCGTGGCCGTAGGGCAATCCGGTGGTGTTCGTGACGTTCGTCTTGAGGCGCCAGAACACGACGTTGCGGCTCGGCCAGTCGGTGTTGCCGACGTAGGTCTCAAGGAGGTAGTAGCGCAGGAAGCTCTCCGTGTCCATGCGCTCCTGCATGTACGCGTAGTTCGTGGGGTCGCGCAGGTCGTGTGCGCGCGCGTACTCGACCATGTCGAGATACGGCTGCTCGTCGCCCGGTTGCCCCTCATCGATGAGGGCGTTGTCCTCGAGGATCACGACCTCGTCCTTGTTGACGCCGTAGTGGCTCTCCAGGTAGTGCTGGTTCGCCTTCTCCCGCAACGGGTAGAGACCCCAGTACTCGCCGTCGAGGAACGCGACGACCGGTCGGTAGTCTTCCGATGCGACGCCACCCATCGCGCGTGCGAGCTGCTGCGCGAGGACGTCGCGCAGGAAGGTGGTACGCTCATCGTCGTCTGGATTGCGCAGCGTGAGTCGGCGATAGCTCGTGATGCTCGGCTGGTCCGTGAACACGCGGTACGCGATGGAGCTCTTGCCGTAGTCGCTGCGCGCGTAGAACCGCAGGGATTTCTGCTCCCGGCGGCGGCTCCCCTGGCCGCTGATCTGCATGCCGACATCCTGGTCGATGACGCGCGTGCCGTTCGCCTCGAACATCTCGAGGTGGACCGGGCGCTCCCACTCCTCGCGGTAGTTCGCAGGGTGGAACGTGGACGTGCCTTGCCAACCATCGGCTTCGGCCTGATCCCAGACCACACCCTTGAGGTAGATGCCATTGTAGTAGTCGAAGAGGTTCGCCTGTTCGGTCGTGACGGAGACGATCGGCAGGGTGTACGATGCACCGACGAGGTACGTGGCGGTCTTGACGGCTGTCGATTCGTTCCCATCGGTCGCGTACGCGCGCAGGACAGTCGCTTTGCGCACGTTCCCGATCGGCGGTTTCCACGCGGGCGATGTCTCGTTGATCATCGAGAGCGTGTTGGGCACGTCCGCGTTGTCGGTGATCTGCAGCGGTCCGGTGTAGACCGGTGAAGTCCCGTTGGGGACGCTCCCGTCAAGGGTGTACCGGATGGTCGCGTTGCGGTTCGTGGTGATCGTGAGATTGAACGCGCTCGGGTGCACGCCTGCCGGTGCGGAGAGCGTAAGCGCGAGAGGCAGGACAGGGATCGTATTCGTCGCGTTGGGCGTCGGCGCCGCGAGGATGGCGACCGGGAGACCGCCGTCGGTGACGCGGCCGTAGCTCTGGTTCGATGCGAGCGCGATCGAAGGGAAACTGTCGACGGCAGTCGTTCCATCGGGCGCGGTGAGGATGATGGGTTCGCCGCCGGCACTGATCGCGAAGTTCGTGTGCAGTGGCGCACCAGGGGTGGTGCGGTTCTTGCTGCTCGCCCACACGAGCAGGAACTCGTGGGAATCGACAGTGACTGCGGGGAATCGCCACTTCGTCTTGGTCCCTGCGCTGTCGGTGAGGTAGTACCCGTCGAGGTCGAACGATGCGGTCCCGTTGTTGTATAGCTCGATCCAATCGGAAGCGGCACCGTCCTCGTCCAGGATCACGCCGCCGTTGGAGGACATCTCCTCATTGAGCAGGATGTCCGCGTGCGCGAACGGCACGAACAAGATGAGTGTCAGCAGGACGAGGAAACGCCATCGGATCATTGGTACTACCCCCGAATGAAAACTATTCGAGTTGGAGCTTCACATCAGCTTATATACCTTACCGTCGGAGTCAGAGGAGATTCTTAAACAGCCGAACGCCTCGCCCACCAGCACCGGAAACAAGGGCTGGCCGGTAGCATCAGCTCAAGATGACCTGGAGCGTACCGACCGCGCTCGTCGCGCCATTGCGCGCGACGCAGCTCGCCGGGTACGAGCCCGCAGCGGCGTAGGTGTGCCAGACATTGTTCTGGCCGTATCCGGGTTGCGTTTGCCCATCACCGAACGTGAAATCATATGCGGTCGGGGCGAATCCGGTCGCGTTGCACACGAGCACCGTGTTACGCCCTTGCGGGAACCACGGCGCGTGCGCGAGAGTAGCGCTGACCGTTGGCGGCGGCGATGTCGCGTTCGCGACGCTAAACGTGATGATCGCGTCCGACGGGTTCGTGTTCCCCGCCGTGTCACGGCACTTGACGTAGTACGCGTACGCGCTTCCGTTCGCAAGACCGCTGATCACCGACGTGTGTGTCGTGCTGTCGGTCGCTGCGAAGGGGTTCATGCTCGCGAACGCGATGCCGCTAGTCGCGCTGTAGCGGCACGCGGCGATCTCATCCGTCGTGACGCGCAGCGTAGCGCTGGTCGTGCCGGCAGCGAGCTGCCCCGTCGGGAGGAGCTGCGAGAGGACCGGCGGCGCCGTATCGCCTGGCGGCGGTACAGGAGCGCCGAGCACGAGCGTCGTCGCCGCCATACCGGTCACGCCCAGCGCGTCGGTCACGGTGCACGTCGCGTTGTACGTGCCGTTCGCGCCGTACGTGTGCCAGATGTTGTCCTGGGTGTATCCCGAGGGGCTTTGCTGGCCATCGCCGAACGTGAAGAGGTACGTGTACGGTGCGCTGCCGCCTTGGACCGCGCACTTCCAGATCATATTGAGCCCTTGCGGGAACCACGGCGCCGGTCCGAGACCGACGACGAGACCAGAGGTGGTGTTCGTCCCGTTGGGAGCGGTCTGGGCACCGGGCTTCACGAGGTAGACGTTCCCGCGCGTAGTGCCGACACCGACGAAACCGAGCTCGCCGTAGATGTCCGTGAAGTACAGCCCTTCGGGCCCGAACGCCAGGCCGATCGGCGCGCTATAGCCGTCGCCCGTGTACGTCACGAGCGGCTCGACGCTGCGGATGTCGCCGTTGGGCTCGAGGTAGAACTCGACGATGCGCTTGCCGTCCAGATCCATGCCGGGCGTGTACGTCTCACCGGAGAGCGCGACGTAGTAGTTCCCGGCCGTGTCGTTCGGGAACACGCCGTCGGAGACCGTGTTGAAGATGCCGGCCGTCGGCGAGACGGTCTGCGACCAGTTCCAGATCGTGCCGTTGAGCGTGTCACACGTGATCGCGCACCAGCCGTACAGGTCTCCCCGATGGACCGCGTAGACGCCATCGTTGGAGTCCTCGCCGTTGTTCGTGACCCAGAGCTCTTGCGTGCCCGGTCGCCATGCGGCGCCGAACGGATTGCGGAAACCCCCCGCCCAGAAGTACGAACCAGGCACCGGGTTGTCGGCGGGGACGGAACCGTCCTCGTTGAAGCGGAGAATCTTCCCGTTCGTCCATGCGGGGTCGCGCGTGTGGAACTCCTGGAACGCGTCCCCGGTCGAGAGGTAGAGCTTCCCATCCGGACCGCGCGTGATCGTGTGCACGTGGTGGCTCGGGACGACCGTGATGTGGTTGAGGAGCGTCGTGCTGCTCACGTAACCGTCGCCGCTCGCGTTGGGTGTGAAGCGCATGACTTTCCCCTGGAACCCGTTGAGCGCACTCGCGTTCGCTTCCACGAGGCTCACGTACAGCGCACCGGTCGTCGGGTCGACGTAGAGGCCGTCGACGCCAGTCTCGCCGGAACCGGGAAGGGAACCGAACACCGCGTAATTGAGCAAGTTCCCCGCGAACACGCCGTACGATCCGTCGCGGCGGATCACGCCGACTTGGCCGTACAGTTGCGTGACGTACAGCAGAGGCCGGCGGCCTTGCGGCAGGTTCTGGTACAGCCCATCAGGTGCGCGCACGACGTTCACAGGAACGCTGATGTTCGCGGCGACGAGCTCGACCGTGTAACCGGGCCGTGCGGTCCAGAGGAACGGGCTGTCAGAGGAATTGATGATCGCACGCGTGTGGAACGCGCGCCACACGCTCCAGGGGCTGGTTTGGATCGTGTTGTTCGCAGTGCGCGCGTATACGCGGGCACGCAAGCGGTAGTCGTGGTCAGGCAGGAGGTGGCTCTGCCCGGCGAGGTTTCCCTCGAACGTCCCGTCGGCGTTGTGGATGTGCACGAGGATGACGGTGCTGTTGAGACGGCTCCACACGCGCTGGTTCGCAGTCACATCCCACAGTTCGAAATCGGTCGCGGCATGCGTGTCGTTCTCCGGATCGCTCATGGGGGTGATGTGGATGTGGAAATCATAGGGACTGACGTTGAACTGGCCGCTCGGCTCGTACCACCCAGGCGCGAGCGGCGGGAGGTTCGTGCCGTTGCCAGTCTGGTTCGTGGTCGTATTCGTCTGGTTAGCGGTCGTGTTCGTCTGGTTGATGGTGACGTTGATGCAGACGGGGAACTGTGGGCTCTTCGCGAAACCGCCATTCTGGATGCACGTCGCACCCAGGCAGATCTTCGGCGGGAGGCCGCTTGCGCCCTGGCGGTAGAGCTCGAACCAGCTCGCGGTGCTGTTCGACTTGTCCCAGCCGCTAAGCGAGACGCTGTTGCCGCCTTGCGCGCAGGTGATCGCGCGGCCGCTCGTGTTCGTATCGCTCGTGATGATCCCGCCCGTGCAAGCTGCGGGGATGGTGAGGACGCTCTCGTAGCAGATCGTCACGTTCACGGGCTGGCCAGTGCCGTTGCCGGTCTGGTTCGTGGTCGTGTTCGTCTGGTTCGTGGTGGTATTCCCGCCGCCGGTGCCGTTCGCCCACGGGCACGGTTCACCGGGCACGCAGCCGTTGATGGTCGGGAAGTACGGGACGCTGTCCGGGAAGTACTCGACCGGGTACCCCCACTGCATCCATTGGTTGCGGTCGATATCCCACACGCCGCAGTCCACATCCCACAGGAGCGGGTTGGGGGTCGTGAGATTCACGGTGTTGCGGTTGTTGAGCGCCGGGAAGCTCTGCGACCCTTGGATGCTCAGGAAGGTCCAGTAGAGATTGTAGTGCGTGACGTTCGCTGGCGGCGTGCACTGGTACGTCACGGTTGAGGTGTTGATGACTGCGACGGCACGCACATCTGGCTTGTTCGTGTTCGGACCGGTGCGGCGGTCAATGTGGAAATCGCCGCGGATCGCTTGGCCCGAGGTGAGGTTCTGCACCTGACAGCCGACATGGTACATCACGTTCTGCGTAAGGTTGTACGTCAGGGTCGCAGCGGTCGTGGAGAGGCCGAGCTCGACCTCGTTCGTATCTGGCCGGACGGTCCAGTACCGTTGCTCGCTCGTGCCTGCCGGAGCGACGCAAGAGAAGGTGTAGGTGCGGGTGGATTCCGTGTAGTTCGTGACACGCACGAGCACGGGTTCCGCGCTCGTCGCCGCAAGCGCGAAAGGAGCGCATAGCAAGAGCACAAGTACCGCGATAACCCCCCGGTTCATCTGACGGGGGAGCGCCGACGTCCTTATAAACCTTTCCTTACACCACTCAACAATAACAACAATTAGTCTTCCACGGCGAATTGGATATCGCCGATCTCTCGCTTGAGCTGCGCGATCATCGCGTGGCGTTCCGTGTCCTGGGCAGGGAGCTCGTGCGCGAGCGCGTCGAGCGCATCGACCATGCGCGCTTGCTGATCGGGGAACTCGAGGATCGTGCGCTCTTGACGAGGCGTCAGGTCGACCGGTACGGGCACCGTCACCACCTCATCAACGGTGAAAAGCGACGCGAAACGCTCACGCACCGATGCCGCGCCAAGGGCGACACGCTGATGCGCAGCATGACCGAACCAGCGCGTGCCCGGCTGGTGGGGTTGTGCGCTGCGCGAGCGCACGTACAGGAACGAACCGAGCAGCGCGAGCACGATCAGGAACAGGCCGCTTGCGACGGGTCCAGAAGTGCCGACAGGCAGCGATTGCAGTGACGGGAGCACGAAAGGCGCCGGGAGCTCGACAATCGGCGGAGCGGCGACGACTGGCGCGGCGATCGCGATCTCACTCTTTTGCGCACCGAACGCGCCGGGCGCGGCGGCATACACCGCATCGAACACCGCAGCACCCGCGTCCGAGCCAAGACGCAAGGTATACACGACGGTCGGGTCATCCGCGGCAGCCGTGAACTCCCAAATGAGCGCATCACCGTCATGCACGACCGACAAGCCGTTGCCGACCTCTTGCGCACCGGTCACGGACCAAGAGACCAGCGTCGCATCGACAGGCGGCAGGTCGCTTACGACCACACGGCCACCTGGCGTGGCGCCGGTCACGCGCAATGATACCGTGATCGTCTCTCCGGCGTGCGCGCTCGCAGGTGCGGAACGCTCAAGATCGGCCGTAGCGAACGGCGCGAGCAGGATCGCGCAAAGCAGCAGGAGCACCACAGGCGCGGCTGCGGGGCGGTTCATGCGAGCTCGCCCCCCTCACGGTAGTAGCCGCGCAAGACCCGCACGAGATCGACCGAAGTCATCGGACTCTCATCGTTGAAGTAGGAAGAGACGATCGATTGCAATGATGCGAATGCGGCAGAGACTGCCGATGGCGATTCCACCGTCGGCGCGAGCGTCTCCGCAGCGGAGGGGATGCCGCCGCCACCGCCACCACCACCGCCAGCGGCCGTGGCGGACGCCTCAGGTTGCGGTTCCGGATCCGACGTGTCATTGGCGGCCGGCGGCGTCGTGTTCCCGACCGTGAGCGTCCATGCGGTGCTGATCGTGTTCTGGCTCGAGACGACCGTGACGTTGACCGCGTACGTCCCCTCCGCGCTGTAGTTCCCGAGGAACTGGTACGTGGTGCCGCTCGCCGCTTGCGTGATGCCGTTGAGCCGCCACACGGTGGTCGTGCTCAAGCTGTCGGGGTTCGTGAGCGTGTAGCTGAACGTCCGGTTCTCCGGCTCATCGATCGCGGGGGTCGCGCTCGCGGGCGTCGTCGTCGAGAAGCTGATGTTCTGTGTCGCGTTCGGGGTGCTGTTTTGGCTTGCGTTCTGACTCACGTTCTGGCTCACGTTCGAAGAGTTCCCGGAACCGTTGAGCGCAATGAACGTGGGGAAGCTCACCGCATCACGGCCGATGCCGAAACCGAGCGCCCGCACCGCGAACGCCTGGTTGTACACGCCAAAGCACGCGGTGTAATCCCACGTCTGCGTGCTCGTGGCGTAGTGCGAGAGGGCGCTGTCGAGCGTGGTGGCGAACTGCGCAGTGTTCGCGCCACCTTGCGCGAGCGCCTGGAGACCCTGCGCGAGGTAGCCGCTTTGGCTTGAGGCGGCAGCGTCGCCGTTGGGCGAGTACTGGATGGGGACGCTTGTCGATGAGCTGAAGTGCTCCGCGACCCAATCCGCGCAGTACTGGTCGAGCATCGGGAGGGTGACGCCGATGAGGTCGGCGTATGCGAGCGCTTGGCACATGCCAAACGCACGCGGCGCGTCAGCGCTATCCCACTTGTCCGGGCCACACGTGTTCGTGCAGCTCGCGGTCGGGCGGGTGGCGAGGTTCGTCCACTTGAAGCTGCGGCCCGGCGGGGCCGTGAACCCCGCGCCGGTGTAGTTCGCCGCTTGGAGATAATTGAGCGTGAAGTTCCCCGCGACCGCGCAGTACGTGCTGTTGCCCGTTTGCGCGCACGCCTGGAGCATCGCGATGATCCCGTCGGCGTAGTAGCCGGTGTAGCCGTAGTCCGTGCTGCCTAAACCGCCGCTCTTCGCGCCGTAGCCGGCGGCCATCCAGTAGCAGATCTGCCCGTGCCCGAGGTCACTGGGGCGGCACGTCTGATCCACCTCGTACGCGAGGAAGTCGCGGCTGAGATTGATCGCGAGCTCCCGGTAGAGCTGCTTCTGCGCGCTGTCGGCGAACAGCGAGTTGTTCGCGGCCGTGAACAGCGCGATGATGATGCGCGCGTCCGCGTCCGACGCGGTGTCGCAGTTGCTGTTGATGCCGCTACGGCACGCCTCGATGGACGACCCGCTGCGGTAGACCCGCCAACTCGGGAGCTGGCCGTGCGTGCTCTTTATCGCGTTCACGGTGTTGTGGAATTGCGTCATACGCGACTGGTCATCACCCATCGCGAGGAGCACGCCCACTTGCGAGAACTCATCCGTGACCATGCAATTGTGCGTGAAATCGATCGACTCGCCGCTGTTGCAGTTGCCCCCCGATTGGAGGTTCGTGATGCCGCACGCGCTCGAGGTCGAGAACCACGGCACCCACAGGTTGCTGCCGACCGTTGTGGTGACGTTCCCGTTCGCGTAGAGCGCATCCAGGAGCGCATCGTAGTTCTGGCTGCGCGTCTGGCCGCCAAAGCCCGACGAGCTCGGTGAGAGGAGGGCTGCCGCTACGGACGTCGTGCATATGAGGAGCGCTAGCGCTACCTCGAGTAGGAACCTGCCGCCACCGTTGTCCACTGCCTTCGTGTCACTGTCGCCGCCCGCTCCACAAGCGCGGGTTTGCGTGTCGTTACTGCTGTCGCTGTGTTGGTAACACGGCTAGAACCCATTTACCGACGGGATGCTTTATAAAGGTTGTGGAAGGAAACCCGACGGGAACACCGTCGAGGCAAACCACGCCCGTAAGGGAAGCAGAAAGAGAAGAGACGAGGAAAGACGAAGATACGCGAACAGGGCTACCGCATCCCTTTCTCTTTCGCGGCTTTCACGAGATCAGAGGAGCTCTGGACCTTGCCGCCGCGACCGACGTTGAAGACCATCTCGATGCCGAGCTCTTCGCACACGACGTACTCCTTGGGCGGCAAGTCGACCTCGTCGGCCTTGCGGTCGCCGCCGTTGGCGAACACGTCGGGCTTGATCGCACGCAGGTCGTCAGCCACCGACATATCAGTCGGGTGCGGGCCGTGGCCGCTCAGGACGACCTCATCGACGGCGCGGAACGCCTCGATGATCTCCTTGCGCTCAGTCTCGGGCATGAACACGAAGCCTTTCTTCTGGCGCAGCCAGTTGTCGTTGTTGATGATCACGATGAGGCGGTCGCCCAGCGCGCGCGCTTCGTTGAACATGCGCACGTGGCCGATGTGGACGGGATCGAACCCGCCGCTGACTGCGACAGTACGGAGCTTGTGGGAATTCATAGTGCACGGGAGGAGAGCGGAGGTTTAAATACCTTCCGTTGTGTAGTCACTTCAGTGTAACTACAAAATTTGAAACAGGGGAATACGCGGGGAAGAGAAGAAAAAAAAGGAAAAAACACACTCACGCCGTAAACGTCGCGAAGCCGCTGCCGCCCCCACCCACGCACGTGGACTGGACGCAGATCGCGACGCTCGACGAGCCCGACAGGAAGTACAGCTCGTAATTCCCGCCGCTCTTGTCGCACGCTTTCGCTTCAGTCCAACCGGCCGACGTCGTGTACTGCACCGTTCGGCACGTGCCGGCGATGAAGTCGCCCGTCTTCGACCCTGCAGGGTTCGAGCTGAACGGCAATGTCGCGAGGGTCGTACCTGTGGGCGGCGGAGTTGGCGGTGGCGTTCCGCTACCGCTTGGCTGGAAGCGCACGAACCCGACACCCTTCGAGACGCAGCCGCTGTCCAAGCACGCGCTGAACTCCAATCCGGACGGTGCGGCCTGCTTGTAGATCTCTACCCAGCCACCACCCTTATCGCAACCCTGGATGCGGATCTCGCCGCCAGGCGCGTTCCAACGGATCGTGCGGCACGAACCGCTCGTCGCGTCGGATACGACCGAGCATGTGGTGCCCGTGCACGATTTCGCCAATGACGCGATTGTCCAACCGCCACTCGGCGGCGGAGGCGTCGAACACACCCCGCCCTCATCGGACTGCCCATCGCAATCATTGTCACGGCCATCACACACCTCAGTCGACGGCACGCACGCGGGAGGCGGCGTGACGACGGGTTGGAAGCGTGCGAAACCGTTCGCGTGCGTCACGCAGCCGTTCGCGAAGCACGCATTCATCGTCGAGCCGGACGGGTAGAAGAGCTTGTACAATTCCACCCAGCCGTCGCCCTTGTCACATCCTTGCACGCGGACCTGGCCCGCTGGGCTGTTCCACGTGACGGTGCGGCACGTCCCGGAGGTCGAGTCGCTCAAGACTGAGCAACCCTGTCCGTTCACAGTGCATGAGAGCGCCAGAGATCCGATCGTCCAACCGCCACTCGGCGGCGGAGGCGTCGAACACACCCCGCCCTCATCGGACTGCCCATCGCAATCATTGTCACGGCCATCACACACCTCAGTCGACGGCACGCACGCAGGTGGCTGCGACCCGAGTCCATCTCCGATGCTGTCGAGGAACGACCAGACCGGGCGGTCAAGGCCATCCGGGCGGATGATCCCGAACGCGTTCCAGTTCGGCTCGCGGTACGTGAAGATGTACGCGACCGGCGTACTCGTCTGCTGGATGGCATTCCAGCGCAAGATGATCTGCTCACGCTGCCACCAGTCCCCGCGATCGATTCCTTCATCAAGGGAATCCTCACCCCACTCACCGACAATCGCGTTCGCGCCGAAGCGGGAGTTGAACTCCTGCATATTCGTCTGGAAGCTCGCGAGGTTCTCATACATCATAAAGTAGATCGGACGCTGCGTATAGCCGTACCACACATCCTTCGCGTACCAGAACTCTTCGTAGGAGATCTGGCCGTTGAAGGAAGCGTCGCAACGGTCCATCAGCTGGACGACTTTCGTCTTGATCGTCGAATCCGGCCACGGGCTGTGGAGAGTGATCTCGTTACCAACGAGGATACTGTCCACCTTGCCGTTGAGCGCAGCGCACGCGCTCGCGACCCGATCCGCGTAGGCGTTCCAGTTCGCATCCGAAAGCTGCCGGTCATCCACCATCATATTCACGACCGTGTAGAACCCGCGTTGCTCGGCGAGGTTCGCGATCGTCTGTATCCACGGCAGGTTCGCATCTACGAACGGGTTCATGTAGAACTTGATGTGCCCGGAGATCGTGCCGATGTGGTCCAGGTCCTGACCAACCTGCGCGGTCGTGCGGGGGATGTAGGGGACCCCCCACTGCTGGCTCACCATACTCTCATGGTAGTAGTTCACACCGAGCTCGGCGGCAGTCGCAGAGGGTGATGCGACGACCAAGAGCAAAAGAGCGACAAAAGAGAACGCCAAAAGAGGCGCATAGTCTCCATACGTTGTGTACACCATCATACCAACCAGAGACGACTTTCCAGTGGTCCCTTATATTACTTCCCCCAAAGAAAAGACAGACGAGAAGACGGAAGAAAGCCAAAAAATAGCCAT
>CAYNGK010000042.1:0-14404 GCA_964396935.1 uncultured Methanosarcinales archaeon
GGGGGTCGAGGAGGAGATGAGACCGATCAGACGAACGACGGCGGCGGGGGAGGAGGCGGACGCATCGCGGTGTACTATTCGACCTGGAGCCACGTCGGCGAGATCATCGCGACAGGAGGGGTGAAATCCACGAGCGGCAATACGGGCGGTGCCGGCACAGTCTACCTCTACGACGTATCGACGCAGAAAGAGGCGCTCATCATCAACAACAGAGGCAATGGCGCTACCGGCACCACGAATCTCACAGCCAACACGACACCGTCGACCTTGGCGCGCATCAATCTCACGAACGCGACGTTGCACGGCGCGACGATAACCGTCACCGATGAGCTCACGATCCAACCAGGCACCGTCTACCTGAACAATCCGATCATCGCGACGAACATCACCGTGCGACCGAACGCCACGCTCTCACACACCGCCAACGGGGCGACCGCGCCGTGGATACTCAACCTCACCGCGGACCGCATCACCATCGAGCCGGAAGGCCTCATCAATACCAGTTATCTCGGGTTCACCGGCGGCGGCATCAGTGGGAACGGGAACGGTCCGGCGCGCGGCGTCTACAGCGGGTTCTCAGGCAGCGGAGGCGGGCACGGCGGTCTCGGGGGGGACAGCGGCAACGGAGCGCTCGCGAACACCACCGTGTCCGGTGATCTCTTCGGGCCTACGCTCTCCGGCAGCGGCGGAGGCGGGAGCGACGGGGTCTCTGGAGGTGACGGTGGTGGCGTGATCGTGATCAACGCGACCGTGCTCAACGTCACAGGGAACATCACCGCTGACGGCGAGGGATTGGTCAGCGGTGCAGGGAATGAGGGTGGAGGGGGCGGAGCAGGAGGGTCCATCTGGATCCACGCGCGCACGATTCTCGGTGCTGGGACCATCACGGCGAACGGTGGCCGAGGTGGAGAGGAGACGGACACCACAACGGATGGCGGCGGAGGCGGAGGCGGACGCATCGCCATCTGGACGCGGAACTACACGCATACGGGAACCCTCTCGGTATCGGGCGGAGCGGGATTGGGGAACGGCCAATCCGGTGGCGAAGGAACCATCTTCCTGTGCCAGTACGACCGTAATGCAAGCTGCCCGGGCAGCATCGGCGCGATCGCACTCGCGACCGCGCTCAGAAGCAACGTATCGCTGAACCTCACGCGCAACCTCACGACCGATTGGAACGACACGCGCATCCGATGGAATGAGAGCTCATCGAATGGGACGCTCATCGCATCGTACATCATCCAGACATTGACCTATCCCAAGTACAAGGTCTACCTCAACAACACCTTCAACAACAGCGTCCTCGTGGATGCGAACGTCACCCGTCCATTCGAGGTGACCGTCGGTAAGGTCGATATCGATCTGCGCGCCCCAAACAACACCCTGCCGAGCGATTTCAACATCACCCTTAACGGGAGCCTGAACAATCCGGCAGTGCTGTATGCGAGCGAGGATCTCTTGTGCTCCGTGAACGCGACAGACACGGACGACCTGAACGTGACCGCGTACTGGGTCATGTACAACGGGTCGGCCGTATACAATCAGAGCTCACGCAGCATCCTCACAGACGGATCGTGGCACCTGCTCACGAACGTGAGCGAAGCGGCCATCGGCAAAGGCGAGACCTGGACGTGCCAGATCACGATCGGCGACACATACGGGAACCTCACCGCGAGGAACCTCTCCCGGACCACCCAGGCGAACGTCCCACCCGTCAGCGCGGGCGCGAACATCACCCCGCCGGCACCGTACACGAACGAGACCCTCTTGGGCTGGTGCAACGGGACGGAACCCGAGGGCGAGCTCGTGTTCTACCACTACACGTGGTACCGCAACGGCACCTTCTATGCGTCGGGAGTGAACGACAACGGCGGCCAGAACTACACCGCCGGCGTGTTCGTGAACGTCGCGAACATCTCGACCGCGACAACCGTGAAGAACGAGTATTGGACCCTGCAGTGCATCGTACAGGATTCGGCAACCATCGGCAGCGTGAATTCCACGTCCACGATCAACAGCACGAACATCACCGTCCTGAACTTCGTGCCGAACGCCAGCGCGGTGTTCGTCAACAGCAGCCGCGGCTACAATATCACCACGGAGAACCTCACCGCATACCCGACGATCGTCCTCGACCCCGATCAGGACACGGTCGGAGTGCTCTACGACTGGCGACGCAACGGCACCTCTATCGCTATCTTGAACATGAACTTCGACCTCAACAACAGCGGCGGAGGGAACAGGACGCGCGACTACAGCACACGTATGCAGAACGGGACGGTCGGGCGTGGCGCCACCTGGAACGCGACGGGCGGACGCAACGGCACGGGTGCGTACGAGTTCAACGGGTCACACGGGAACATCAGTGTCGCGCTCGTGCACATCGACAACATCACCGTGAGCGCGTGGTTCAAGACCCGTAACAAGAACGCGGACCAGAAGCTCGTGTCGCGGACGGAAGCCGGAGAGTACAACTTCGGCCTGCAATCTTGCGGTTCCCAGAGCCTCTGCTTCCAAGTGCACGTCGGCGGCAGCTACTACCAAGCGGTCGCCGGGATAGGGAACATCACGGACAACACCTGGTATCACGCGGTCGGCACATACGACGGAAAGACCGTCACCGTATACCTCGACGGCCAGCTTATGGGCCGGACGGTCACCACAGGAGGCGCAATCACCACGCACGCGAGCTCACCGATCTGCATCGGTTCGGAATCCGCGGCGAGCGGATCCTGCCTCGGCGGTTCTGTCTTCAACGGCACGATCGACGAGATGCTTATCCTCAATCGATCGCTCAACGAGCACGAAGTGCTCGCGCTGTATCGCAATCAGAGCGGACTCCTCGCCTCGTACCAGACCGGCGCTGGAAACAACTGGAGCGTCTGCGTCGCGGTGAATGATGGCCAGGACGAGACCGCACCGTTGTGCTCGGAAGGGCTGTCCATCACGCCAAGCCAGTCGCCGAGCATCTCCTCCGTCATCGTCACGAGCCAGAACGGCGAGAACACGACGAATGAGGACCTCACCGCAACCGTATCCGCGACCGATCCAGAAGGAGATCCTGTGCGCGTGGTGTACGATTGGCGCATCAACGGGACGAGCATCGCCGCCGTAAATATGCCGTTCGAGAGGGGAGATAACAATGACACGAACAGCCTGGTCGGATACACCTCGTTCGGAGACAACGCCACCGTGGGTGGCGCGACATGGATGCCCGTGTCTGGCGTGGGCGGATCCGGCGCGTATATGTTCGACGGCGTGAATGACTTCATCAATCTCACGAACAAGAGCCAACTTAACCTTGGCGCATCGAACGCATTCACGCTTGCCGCGTGGGTAAACCCGACGGTCTCTCCCCCCGGCACGGGAGTGATCACCGAGCAATACACCGGTGCGGGCGATCGGCTCCAGTATGAACTCGGTTTCGGGCTCACCACCGGAACGACAGCGGTCCCGCAGGTCGGGTTCTACAACTCGAGCGCTTGGATCAGCGCCACATATGGGACGCCGCCAGCGAACAATGTCTGGACGCACTACGCCGGGACGTGGAACGGCACGCATATGACCTTGTACGTCGATGGCGTTATGGTGAATTCCACCGCGTACTCGAGCAGCAACACCCTCCCGACCACGCACGTCCAGCAGTACTGGATCGGCCGTCGGCACGACACCGGCGGCACGTATGATTTCTTCCCAGGCCTCATCGATGAGGTCCTTATCCTCAACCGATCGCTCTCATCGCAGCAGATAGCGTACCTCGCGCAGAACCGCACGGACCTGATCGTGAGCCGAGAGCTCAACGCGAGCGAGAACTGGACCGCTTGCGCGACACCCATCGACGGCTACAGCACCGGGCCGACCGTATGCAGCGCCGGTCTCCTCATCGCCTCCGGAGTGACGACCAACGAACCCGCCATAACCCCAACGAACGCATACACGAACGACACGCTCCTGGGGTGGTGCAACGCGACCGGCAGCGGGACGGTCGTATCGTACTACTGGCAGTGGTTCCGCAACGGCGCCTTGAACACCAGCGGATACGCGACGAACGGAAACGAGAACTACACGATCGGAACGCTAGTGAACACGGTGAATGTGAGCCGGGAGAACACCACGCGAACCGACGAGTGGATACTCAGCTGCCTCGCAGCCGTCGGGAGCCGCAACAGCACGTGGTCGAACAGCACCACGACGACGATCCTCAACAGCCCGCCAGTCACCGTTTCCTTGACGATGAACTCGACAAGCCTGAACAATGCCTCGAACGGCAACCTCACCGCGTACACTGCCAGTGCCGATAACGATTCCGATAGCATCAGCATGACGTACGACTGGCGCATCAACGGCACCTCCATCGCGGTCATCAATATGAACTTCGACGTGAACAACAGCAACGGAACGGGGAGGACGCGCGACTACAGCACCCACAACAACAACGGCAGCATCGTCGGTGCGACGTGGAACGCCACCGGCGGGTTCAACAGCACCGGTTCGTACACCTTCGACGGGAGCGGCGATTATATCGTGCTGGGCGACAACCCATCGCTACACAACCAGAATATCACCGTTGTCGGCTGGTATCGTGTGGACAAATGGACGAACAGCGCGAGCCTCTACAACCGCAGGACAGGTGCGAACGTCGGCGGTGTCACGATCGACCTCGGTGGTGTCAGCGGCAACATCTCCTGGTGGAACTACATCTCGGGTTCGTGGCGGCACCAGGCGACGTCGGGCTGGACTGCCGGGCAGTGGTGGCACATCGCCGTGACGTACGATGGATCGACTATGCGCACCTACCAGAATGGAGTCGAGATCGGCACCCCTACCGCGATCGCCGGTTCGATCAACAATCCCGCCTCGCCCACCGTCTGGATAGGGCGGAACATCGGGACGAACACCATCTATTTCAACGGCACCATCGACAGCCTGCTCGTCATCAACAGGAGCCTCACGCCAGCAGAGATCCTCGCGCTCTACAACAACCGCACGGACCTGATCACGAACAATGAGACGAGAGCGGGCGAGAACTGGTCGGTGTGCGCCACGCCAAACGATGGTGGCGACGACGGGTCCACTATCTGCACCGCCGGCCTGCTCGTGACCGATCTCGTCCCCGTCATCAGCACCGCACGCATCAATCCGGCACCGACCGCGTACGTGACCGACACGATCGGCGGGTACTGCAACGCGACGAGTCCGGTCGGGAACCGGATCGCGTACAATTTCACCTGGTACAAGTCGAACGCGACGAACCAGAACGTCGTCATATACAACGGGACCGGGTTCGCCGCAGGCAGCATATCGGCGGGCGAGGACCATACCTGCGGCATCCGCGCGATCGACGGCCGTGTACTGTGCTGGGGTTCTGGCCTCAATGGCCGGCTCGGTCGCGGGAACACGAGCACGACGCTCAAGCCCGGACTCATCAATGACACGAGCGCATACCTCCAGGTGGATGTCGGCTCCACGCACACGTGCGGCATCCGCGCATCGGACCGCCGTATCCTGTGCTGGGGTGAGAACACGAACGGCGAGATGGGGAACGGCTCGCAAGGCGGCAACGCGCTCAACCCGCAGCTCATCAGCGACACGAGCGCGTACGCGAACCTGAGCGTCGGCGTGAACACCGCGTGCGCGATCAGGCTGAACGATTCCCGCATCCTGTGCTGGGGAGACAATTCCGCCGGGCAGATCGGCGATGGCACGACGATCGACCGCAACCTCACCACGCTCACGACCGACACGAGCAACCAATCCCTCGTGACGGTCGGCAACACCTTCACCTGCAGCGTCCGCGCGAGTGACGGGCGTGGGATGTGCTGGGGCAGCAACTCGTTCGGGCGTCTAGGGATCGGGAACACGTCAAATGTGTACAAGCCGGCGCTGATGCGCAACACGACCTCCTGGATCCAGATCAGCGCGGGAGATACGCACGCGTGCGGCATCAGCAAGAACACGAGCCGCGTCTTGTGCTGGGGGGATTACAGCCTCTATGAGGTCGGCAACGGCAGCGGCGGTGTAGGAGGCATGAACGCGTACAACGCAACATACACGAATGACTCGAGCGCGTACAGCAAGGTCACCGCAGCGAACTCGTATTCCTGCGGCATCCGCGCCAACGATTCCCGCATCCTGTGCTGGGGGCAGAACAACGGCGGCTCGTTCGGGAACGGTGCGTCCGGCGGGAATGCGCCGGTGCCGCAGCTCACCTCCGATACGAGCGAATACCGGGAGCTCTCCGGTCAGGCGCACATCTGTGGCATCAGAACGAACGATACCCGGGTCCTATGCTGGGGCGGCAACAACCTCAACGGCGAAGTCGGTGATGGGACCGCAACGAACCCCATCACGACATCAAAGCTCACCACTGACAACAACCCGTACGCGGTCGGCTTCACGCCGGGTGTCGAGCAGCTCGCAAGCACGCTCCCAAGCTCGCTCATCGCGGTGGGCGACAACATCACGATCACGTGCACACCGTGGGATTTCTTCGGCTATGGACTTGCGCTCAACAGCAGCGCGACGCGCATCATCGGGGTCATCAACGTGACGAACACCTCGCTCACGCCGGCGATCGCGTACACCGGGCTGGATATCGTGGGATGGTGCAACGGCACGAATTCCGAACCGGTCGATCTCTCCTACCACTACGCGTGGTTCCGTAACGGCACGCTCAACGCGACCGGGTACACGGACAACGGCGGCGCCACCTATCCGCGCGGGATCCTCGTGAACATCGCGAACATCAGCGGCGGCGCCCTGACCGCCGGCCACAACTGGACGCTCAGCTGCATCGCGACCGACGGTTCGACCAACAGCAGCTGGCGCAACAGCACGACCCTTGTCGTGCGCGCGAACCTCAACACGACTGCCGCGAGCATCACGCCAACGACCGCCTACAGCAACGACACGCTCCTGGGGTGGTGCAACGGCACGAACAGCATCGCGAGCGGCATCGCGTACCATTGGCAGTGGTTCCGCAACGGCACGCTCAACAGCAGCGGATACGCGACGAACGGCGGCGCGAACTACACGCAAGGGCTGCTCGTGAACGTGGCGAACGTCACTGCCGAGAACACGACCGTCGCAGACCGATGGACCTTGAGCTGCCTCGCGACCGACGAGACCAGGAACGCGACGTGGCGCAACAGCACGAACACGACCGTCCTGAGCACTCCGCCCATGATCGCAAGCCTCGTCGTGAACAGCACCTACGGCACGAACACGACAAGCGAGAACCTCACCGCATACGCGACCGGTTTGAGCGATGCGGAAGGGGATGCCATCCGGGTCATATACGACTGGCGCGTGAACGGGACCTCGATCGCGCTGCTCAACATGAACTTCGACGTCAACAACAGCGCCGGATCGGGACTGATGAAGGATTACTCGACACGCGGGAACAATGGCACGGCGGTAGGCAACCTGTGGAACGCGACCGGCGGATGGAACGGCACCGGCGCGTATGAGGGCCGCGGCGCGCAATACCTCGCGTTGCCCACCAGCAGCTTCACTTCGCTTGCCAATTTCACCATGGAAGCCTGGATCCCACACGTGAACAATGGGAGCAGCCAAGAGCAGCCTCTCCTCGCGATGTACCTGCGCAACACCGATGTCGAATGCGGCGCGGATGAGGGGTGGCGGTGGTATATCTACAACGGCAAGGTCTGCTTCGACGATTGGGGAAGCGGCGACACCAGCCTCTGCTCGAACACGAGCGTTGCTGGCATCCCGAACACCACGGCAGTCCATATCGTGACGGTACGCAGCGGCGCACGCATCCTCCACTACATCAACGGCGTCCTCGCGGGCAACATAACGTTCCACAGCAACCCTGTGACCTCAGGACAGACGCTCCAGATCGGCTATGAGGATCCGCAGTTCTACTGGTTCAATGGCGACACGTGCGAGTACACCCCTGGTTTCACAAAGTACTACTCGGGCGCCATCGACAACCTGCGCGTCTACAACCGCTCGCTCACGACGCAGCAGATCGGGCAGCTGTTCGCGAACCGCACCGACGTCATCGCGAGCCAAGAAGTATCGCTAGGCCAGAACTGGACCGCGTGCGTCACGCCAAATGACGGCAGCGCCAACGGGGCAACGACGTGCAGCGCGGGGTTGCTCATCAAGGCCGCCGTCACGGATTCGTGCACACCGCCCGCCATCAACACCAACTGGCTCGTGTACGCCGCAGACAATTGCACGAAGGCGAACACCGCGATCGATCTGGGCACCGGCAACCTCACGGTCTCGGGAGCGAACGGGCCAGGCTACCTGCGCCTGAACGCGACGAACATCACCGCGAACAACATCAACGTGATCGGCTACGGCAACCTCTCACGGATCGTGCTCGAGAACGGCGCGCGCGCGGCGATCAGCTAACGCAACAACGAACAGCACAACAAGGAGTGACCATATGGACCAGACCAGAACCATACGACTGACGATCATTCTCATCGGCCTTGCGCTGCTGCTCATCTCCTGCTCATCGCCTAACGAGAACGTACCAGAGAGCCCTGCGGCAATCTGCGGCAACGGCATCATCGAGAACGGCGAGACGCCAATCACCTGTTGCGTAGACGCCGGTTGTCAGGTCGGGCAAATTTGCACGGAAGGCACTTGTGTCGACACGGCAGCCTGCGGCAATGGCATCATCGAGAACGGCGAGACCGCCGATACCTGCTGCCGCGACGCGGGATGCGGTACCGGGCTCGTGTGTCTCAATGATCGCTGCATCGCGAAGGAGGGCGCCAGATACGTAGGTAGCGGCGTGTACGATATCGGCGAAGGAAACACCGTCTTCGACCCGACGTACCGGTACACCATCGCGTTCAGCGGTGCCGGAACCGACGAGATCGGCAGACGAGCGATACAGTACTCCATCGTGCGGCCGGACGGGACCCCGCACCCGACAGCAGATATCTTCTTGGTGAAGGGGAATTGGTGGTATCCGATGTACTCGACTGCGGAACGCGGCGGTGCCCCCTGGAACAACGACGGAGAGGGGAAGGAACCTGGATTGGTTGAGATCGGTATGCTCGATGAGCTGCCCAATAATCGGTTCAACGTCTCCGTTCAATTCTGCCCAGGAGCGTCGTACGTCCAAGCGACCGGCAAGAAGAAAGTGCTCATCCTCCCCATCTACTTCGACGATCGCGCAAGCGAGATCGGGAATCACGCGCAAAGGGAACGACTGTACCGCGACGCGATCGCCGACATCCAGGCGTACCTCAAGGAACGACAAGACACGCTCCTGGGCAAGCAAGTCTTGACACTCGAGTTCGAGATCGCGCCGCCCGTACGTGCAGGGAAGAAAGACACGTATTTCTCCGACGGCGCCGGCATCGCCAGGCTCGTGCGAAACCCGCAGCAGTATGACATCATCTCCGCCATCTTCTACACCGCGGAACCGTGTGCCAACGACCACGCGGATCTTCACGTCACGGTCGATTGCAAGCTTGATGAACCCGCCACAGAGGAAGATTTCGCGAACGCCGGCATGAACCACGCGCAACGCGACAGCTACACGACCCTACTGCTCCATGAGATCCTGCACGAGTTCGGGATGAATGACGCTGACGGGAACCAGGGGAAGAAACTCTGCTATGTCGGCGCAGCATATGACGGTACACAACCACTCTCGGAAGCGGCCTGTGCCGACATCGACCTCTATCAGCGCACAGGGGGGAACATCGGCAAGTTCCAGGGCATCGACGAGTTCGTGGCACGACAGATCGGATGGAGCGACAGGGATCGCAACGGCATCCTGGATGCTCAGGAGTACTGCACGGTATGCCGCCCGGATTCGGGATCCCCGTGGTGCGGAACATAGCGACCACAAGATACGCAAGACCCGCAGTGACGCGATTCGAACGTTCGCACGTGCAAGATCGCTGCATCTGTCGTATCGCACCACCACTGGACACACCACCGTAACGGATATGAAGAAGGGAGAGCTCCACACCTCTATGTCCGTTATGTTTAAATATGAACAGAATAGCGCATTGCGCGTGCCGTTCAAGACCATTACCATCAAGAAGAGCGCGTATGAGCTCATCCGTCGGAAAAAGAGAGCGGGCGAGAGTTTCACTGCGTTATTCGAACGGACGTTCGGGGAGCAGAAACCCGACGTTATGAGGTTCGCGGGCGCGCTCAGCAAGAGCGAAGCGGACGAGCTCCGCAAGAACGTCCTCGCGTACCGCAAGGAGTTCAACGCTGACGCGGAACGGAGGATACGGGATGTACGCGCTCGACTCTGATGTGCTCATCGCGTTCTTGCACAACGATGCGGATGCCTGTCGCGCCATCCGGGTTGCCCAAGAATCTGCGGCGAGAGTGACGGTGCTCAATATGCAAGAGGTGTTGGCCGGCGCGCGCGATGACCGGATCAAGGAAAAGGTAAGGGGTTTTCTGTCGGCATTCCCTTCGATCCCGTACACGAGTGATGACGTCGCGCACGTCGTCGATATTCGTCACGATCTTGCGAAACGGGGATCGCCCATCGGCTTGATGGATGAGATGATCGCAGGGGTGGTCAAGGCGAACGGCCTCATACTCATCACCCGGAACCGGAAGCACTTCTCGAAGATCAAGGGTCTCAAGATCAAGACTTGGTAGCGCAACCCTTAAAGGAAGCGCGACATCTCGCAGCCAACGTCCCCGATGAAGAAGTTATTCCCGACGGAGTCCCGCAAGGGGCGTTGATGAGGGATACAGACCGAGGGGACGCTTCTCGCTCGCGTCAGGATCCGGTTCTCAGACACGACCATTCCAGAGAATCGGAGAGAAAAAAAGCAAGGAGAGAAAGAGCAGGCCTCAGCAGCCAGCGGCGCGACGCAACTGCTCAAGGGTCATGCGGCCCGTGTAGCGCACATCCGCGATCTCCCACGTCGGGTATGCGGTCACGCCCTGGCACGATCCCTGCTCGCAGGAGACGTACTGCAGCGGCACGTCCGCGTCCGCGAACAGCTTGCGCGCCTCGTACGTGTCCGAGCTCCACGCTGTGCCGTACAGGACCGCGCGTGATGCGATGCAGGCGAAAACGCCATCGGCGTCGGACGCGGTGGGTGCGGGCGCTGCCGGTTCCGGCGAAGCCGGTTCTGGAGCCGGAGCCTCCGGCTCGTCAGGCGCGACTGGCTCGACCGGAGCGACCGGTTCAGGAACTGCCGGCTCGACCGGTGTTTCTGGTTCAGGAGCGGGCGCGATCACCGCACCAGTGGGTTCAGGCGCGACAGGCGTCTCGGGCTCGACAGGAGCGACCGGTTCCTGCGTGGGCGCCGCATCGACGGCCGGGACGGGCGCGAACTCGCCCGCATAGACGATCACCGCTCGCGCACGCAACTGCTCGATGAGCGCGCGGTACGCGCTCGTCGACGCTTCGGAGCGCAGGCCGTCAGCGATCTGATCATGGACCTCCGCAAGCGGCAGGATACCTGCCGGCTCGAGCGCGACGCGCTGGAGCACGTGATAGCCGAACTGCGTCTGGATGAGGCGCGTCTCGCCATCTCCCATCCCGAACGCCGCATCCTCGAACTCAGGGACCATGCGACCGCGCGGGAACGTGTACTCACCGCACGTGTCCTTGCTTGGGAGGTCGTCGGATGTGTTGCGCGCATAGTCGCAGATATCCGCGCCAGCGACGACAGCGTCATAGACGCCCTTCGCGAGGATGGCCGCATCATCGCGCTCGGAGCGGATGAGGACGTGCCGCACGACCACCTGCTCAGGGACCGCGTACGCTGCCGGATCGGCATTGTAGCGATCGGCGATCTCCGCTTCGGTCGGTTCCGGGACGTCCAGCCGCTCCTTGCGGTAACGATCGAGCACGAGCTGGCGCGCGATGAGCCACTCGAAGTCCTCAGTGGTCACGTTGAACGCCGCGAGGTTCTCCTCGAGGTCAGCGATCGTGAGCTCGTTCCTCGCGAGGATATCCTGGACGCGCGCGTGGACCTCTTCTTGCGTCGCGGAGAACCCCTCGTCTGTCGCGGCCTGGACCAGGAGCTCTTCGCTCACGATCTCATCAAGCACCTGGGTCTCGGTGTAGAGCGACCGGTAGCTCTCGGGGAGGAGATTGTAGTGGAAATCGAGCCGCGCTTGGGTGATGGGCTCGCCGTTCACCGTCACGAGCACGTGATCGCCATCGGCTTGCGGCCCGGCGCTGGCCGGAGCGCTCCCGCGCGTGAGCTCGTACGCTATCCCGCCGATGAGAATGGCGAACAGCAGCACGGCAGTGATGATCGCCCACAGAGGCGTCTTCGTAGGCCGCGGCCGGACGTCGGTCATGCGCCCCTGCACGGCACGTGCCTTGCGGGGGCTCTTGCTGGATGCTTTGCGAACGCTCTTCTTCATGACACGTCACCCTGGGGATAGTAGGTCATCCCCCGATAGGACTTCGTCGGCTGGGCGCGTTATATAAGATTTGTGGTGAGACACCATTCGCGAGTGGAGAAGGGCAGCTGCTCGCCACAACCCATATAAACGGACCCCGTCGTCCAGAGTCCCAATCTGATAGGGAGGGGCGACGGCAATGGCGAAGCGCAAGAAAGCACCAGTCCACGAAGGGAAGGCCGTCGAAGCGGCACCCGCACCGGAAGAGGATATCGCACTGGATTTCGCCGCGATCAAGCGCGGGCTCGGTTCCGCGTTCGGTTGGCTCGGTCGCTGGGACGCGCAACGCGCCGGCATGGCCGCATTGCTCCTGCTCGCGCTCCTGCTCACGCTCTGGATCCGGATGCAGCCGATCGGCTTGAGCATCACGGACGATTGGGCGGAAAGCAACATCCGCCAGAACCTCCACAACCAGTTCGCGTCGCAGATCCAGCAGCAGTTCCCCACGCTTCCCGCAGAGAACCGCGATGCGCTCATCGCGCAGAAAGTGGATGAGTATATCGCGCAGAACCCGGGCGAGTTCGAGAGCTTCAAGCGCCAGTTCTCTGCGCAGCTCAAAGACGGCTTCCAATACGAGGATGGCGATGGCGACAAGCACACCTACCTGGGCGACCTGGACAGCTACTTCTGGCTGCGCTACACACGCAACTGGCTCAATACCGGCATGACGTGCGACGCGGTGACACCGCAAGGCGAGTGCCGCGACACGTTCGTTCTCGCGCCCGTCGGCGTCCCATCGAGCTTCAATCCCTCGCTGCACGTCTTCGCGATCGGCTGGCTGCACCTATTCATCACCTTGTTCGATCCGCACTTCCCCCTCACCGCGACCTCGATGTACGTGCCGGTCCTCCTAGGCCTGCTCGCCGTCATCCCGGCGTTCTTCATCGGACGCAAGATCGCAGGCAACGTCGGCGGCTTCGTCGCCGCGGTGCTCATCGCCGTCAACCCCATGCACCTGTCGCGCTCGATGGGCAGCGACAACGACACCTGGAACATCATGATGCCGTTATTCGCTGCGTGGATGCTGATGGAAGCGCTCGACGCGAAAGACTGGAAGCGCGCGAGCGGTTACGCGGCAGCGAGCGGCGTGTTCGTCGGGCTGCACGCCGCAGCCTGGGCCGGTTGGTGGCTACCATACCTCATCTTCCTGTGCGGCGCGATCGGCCTGTTGGGCTTCCGCGTCGCACGCGACCTCGTGCGCGGCGAGCGCAAGCCGTGGATGGACGCCGGCGTACGTACCGCGCTCATCGCGCTTGTCGTGTTCTACATCGTCGCGTTCTTCGCGACCTTGCCGACAGTAGCCGCGGGAGAGTACTTACGCATCCCGCTCGTCGCGACGCAAGCGAGCGGCAGCATCGACAGCGCCGTCGCGAACGCATACTGGCCCAACGTCCTCACGACCGTCGCGGAACTCAACAAATCATCCTTGGCCGGCGCGATCGGGAACTTCGGCGGACCGCTCTTGTTCCTGATGAGCCTGATCGGGATGCTCTTGCTGCTGTTGCCACGGCGCAACTGGCGCATCGGGCACTACATCGTGCTCGCGCTAGGCATCGCCCTGTACGCGTACCTCGTGAACAGCGGCGCGAGCAAGCTCGTAGGCCTGCTCATCCTGGCAGCCCCTGTCGCGGCCATCCTCCTACTCGATCTCCTCTGGGGCGTCGGGAAAGAGGAGGAGGCGCACCTGGGCGCGGCGCTCATCATCCTCGTGTGGTTCATCGCGACCGCGTACGCGACGTACAGCGGCGTGCGATTCATCCTCCTGATGGTGCCGGCGTTCGGGATCGGCCTTGGGGCGCTCGCTGGACGGTTGCACGAGTGGATCACGCGCGTGCTCTCGCGCGAGTTCCCGCGCGCGACCGTGTGGGTGGCGATCGGCGCGTTCCTCGTCATCGCCTTGCTGCTTATCCAGCCCGTCAAGGCAGGGTACGCGACCGCGCACGGGTTCATCCCGAGCATCGACGACGCGTGGTGGGGCGCGCTCACGAAGATCCGTGACGAGACCCCGACCGAC
>CAYNGK010000043.1:0-13974 GCA_964396935.1 uncultured Methanosarcinales archaeon
GCGCTTCGAGCTCGGGGTCGACCTTCGGCTTGGCGGTTGCTTCGGCGGTGGTGATGGGCGGTGCAGACGCGGCCGGCGCCGCACGGCGGACGGTCAGTTCGGGCTTCTGCAGCACATCGCGTTCGGGAAGCTGTCGGATGAGGTCGGCGAGCTTGTTCAACGGATACCACCGGCTCACCTCGATGACTCCCGGACAGTGGTTGCGTATAAGAAACTTTCTGCTGGGTCCGACACACGAGGATACCGAAACTTTATAAAACAAGGTCGTCCGATGCGACACCCGAGGGGGGTAGAATGGCGGCCTCCTGTTTCGGGTAGGGTACGATGCGGGTCCTGATGCTTGGGTGGGAGTTCCCACCCTACTTCGCTGGCGGCGTGGGCACGGTGTGCTATGAGCTCACCCGTGGTCTCGTGCGCCAAGGCGTGCACGTCACATATGTGATGCCGCACGGACCAGAAGATGCTGCCGGGCAGCACGTGAAACTCCTTGTCGCGGACAAGGCGATGCAGCGCCTCGGTGTCACGACCCTGCGCGTGAAGAGCCTCCTCACCGCGTACTCGAGCTCGACCGAGTACGAGGCGCGTTATGCGCAAGCGTTGCGTCTCAAGCCGATGGATGCGCGCACCGGCGCGATCTACGGCAAGGACCTGCTCGATGAGATGCACCGCTTCGCCGCGGCAGTCCTCGAGCTCGCGCGCGAGGAGGATTTCGACGTCATCCACGCGCACGATTGGACGACCATCCCTGCCGCGATCGCGCTCAAGAAAGCCTCAGGCAAGCCGCTCATCGTGCATGTGCACATCACCGAGTTCGACAAGACGGGCGGCGAGCATGCCGACCCGGAAGTGTACCGCATCGAGCGCGAAGGGTTCCAGGCCGCCGACCGTGTCATCGCGATCAGCCAGCTCATCAAACGGCGGCTCGTCCAGCAATACCACGTGGACCCGGCGAAGATCCGCGTCGTGTACAACACCGTCGAGTACGGTGACGGCCCGACGGGAGACCGCGAGCGGCTCTCCGGCCAGGAGAAGATCGTGCTGTTCCTGGGCCGCGTCACGCTGCAAAAAGGTCCCGACTATTTCCTCGAGGCGGCCGCGAAGGTCGCATCGATCATCCCCAACGCGCGCTTCGTCATCGCCGGCACCGGCGACATGCTCCCGCGCATGATCGAGCGCGCTGCGGCACTCGGTATCGGGAACCGCGTCACGTTCACAGGGTTCGTGAACCGCGAGGACGGCGATCGCCTCTACCGTATGGCGGACGTGTTCGTCATGCCCAGCGTGAGCGAGCCGTTCGGGCTCGTGCCGCTCGAGGCGATGAAGCAAGGCACACCCGTCATCGTCAGCCGCCAATCCGGCGTGAGCGAAGTGCTCAAGCACGCGCTCAAGGTGGACTTCTGGGATGTGGACGCGCTCGCGAGCCGCATCGTCGCGGCACTCACCTACAACGACCTGAACGCTGCGCTGCGCGAGCACGGCACGATGGAAGTGCGTGAGGCGACGTGGGACAAGCCCGCGGCCGAGTGCGTGCTCGTGTATCACGAGTCGATGGGGGCGTGATTGGCGAAATGGTGAGCGTCTGCTGCTACTTCCAGGTCCACCAGCCGTATCGCCTGCGGCACTACAGCGTGTTCGACATCGGCCGATCGCGCGATTACTTCGACCACCACAAGAACGAGGAGGTCATGCGAAAAGTCGCGCGCAAGTGCTACCTCCCGACGAACGCGGTCATCCTCGAGCTCCTGCGCAAGCATCCGGAATTCAAGTGCTCCTTCTCGATCAGCGGCGTCGCCCTCGAGCAGTTGCGCGACCACGCGCCCGAAGCGCTGCGCAGCTTCCAGGAGCTCGTCGCCACCGGTCGCGTCGAGATCCTCGCGGAGACGTACTACCACAGCCTCTCCTTCCTGTACGACCGCGACGAGTTCCGCGAGCAGGTGGCGAAGCATACGAAGCTCGTGCAGGACCTGTTCGGCGTCACGCCGACATCGTTTCGCAACACCGAGCTCATCTACAACAACGAACTCGCGCACCACGTCGAGCAGATGGGCTTTAAGGCAGTGCTCGCGGAAGGGTGGGATCCGATCCTGGGCTGGCGCAGCCCGAATTTCGTGTACAAGAGCAAGACCACCGACGCGCTCAAGCTGCTCTTGAAGAACTACCGGCTCTCTGACGATGTCGCGTTCCGCTTCTCCAACCGCGGCTGGTCCGAGTGGCCGCTCACCGCCGACCGGTACGCGCAATGGATCTCGAACGTGAACGGGTGCGGCAACATCGTCAACCTCTTCATGGACTACGAGACGTTCGGCGAGCACCAGTGGGAGGACACGGGTATCTTCGATTTCCTGCGTCACTTCCCCGGCGAGGTGCTCAAGCATCCGGACAATGACTTCGTCACCGTGACGGAAGCTGCCAACCGCTACGAGCCGACCGACGAGGTGGATGTGCACAATTACGTCAGCTGGGCGGATGTCGAGCGCGACCTCTCCGCGTGGCTGGGCAACGGTATGCAGCAAGGCGCGATCCAGGAGCTGTACCGCATCGGCAAGGCCATCAAGGACCTGGGCGATGCGGACCTCCTCGAGTCCTGGCGCCGTCTCACGACGTCCGATCACTTCTACTACATGTGCACGAAATGGTTCAGTGACGGTGACGTGCACAAGTACTTCTCGCCCTACGAGTCGCCGTACGAGGCGTACATCGCGTTCATGAATGCGCTCAACGACCTCGCGCTGCGCGCGAAGGTGCGCGGGACACGCGGCGCGCTCGGGTTCCTCACGGCGAAGCCGAGCGTGAACGTAGCGAATAAAATCCTGGCGTGATCGGCGCGCACGAGCTCGTGTAGTCCGGGATGCCGAAGTGCTCGAGGATAAACATATCGATTCGTGTCTCGCTCATGCCGGTGTTCCGGCACGCGATGTATGGGATGAGGTATTTGGTGAGGGTCTCGAACTGCGCGAACGCGTCCGGCCGCGTGTACGGCAAGATGCGCACCGCGAATTCCCGCTCCTCAAGTGCGGTGATGAGTCCGTAGGCGTTCTTTGCGTGCTCGGCGCCGACGATGGCAACGCACGGCGACCGCGGATACCCGTGTACGATGCGTTCCACCCATATCGATTCCCGGATCCTGTGCTGTTCGGCCTGCTCCTCTTCTGAACGTCCGTCAGCGGAGCTCGCGACCAGCCGCTGATACTGCTGGTTCCCCCTGTCCAGGCAGGTGTGGGGGATCGGCCGATCCAGGTATGCGCGGTAGATATCCAATGATTCCCCTTCCGCGAAGAGGTGCTGGTACTCGCGCTGCGCTATGCTCTTGGCGGCGGTTGTGCAGATCTCACCGATGCTCTGCAACCCCGTATCCAGCAGACGTCGCTCCTGTGTCCTGATGCCGACAGGGAATTGTGCCGTATACGCGTTCACTTCCTCCCGAAGCATGTCGCCAAGCGGGGTCTCACCGATTCTCCGGAGCGTTTTCGGCTCGTGTTTTTCCATGCGGATCCACTCCCGCACCGCTTTGCGCTCGAGTTCGCCCGCCGATGACGCATCGGGATGGATCGCCTTGATGTGTGTCAGGAGCCAATCGAAGATGTTCGTCACGTGGGTGTCCGGATAGACGTCGATCTCCCGCTGATTCGCGGCACCCCGCAAGGACGGTTCCATCACGAACAGAGGTCCAAAGCGGCTTAACAGCATTTCGACGATCCTGTGCCGGACCGGGTGACGGTGATACGTAACCTTTATAAACAACCGTCGTCTGAATCACCGTCGGAGAGCGGCCTCTTGATGCCGCGTCCGCAACAGAGGGGTGAGGTATGTCGGTCACGAAGCACAAGAAGGCTGCGCCCGCGAAGAGGCGCGCGGCAGCCAAGCGAGGCGTCAAGCCCGCAATCAAGCGTTCTAAGGTCGTATCGAAAGGATCGCCGTCCGTCATGCGCGCACGTGTCGCGAACCTCACGAAGGACATCGCGGACCACCACTACTTCGTCCTCGCCAACGGCAAGCCCGTCAAGCACGTCGGCGAGCTCGCGGCGATCCTCGACCAGCTCGAGGACCATGTGTTCCACCACCACGTCTCGCCGGAACGCAACGACTTCCAGAACTGGATCAAGGATGTCTTCGAGGATGTCGAGCTCGCGCGCAAGGTCAGCGGCGTCGATGACAAGAAGCGCCTGCAGCTCGTGATCTACAAGCACATGGCAGGCCACGAGTGACCACGATGGAGCTTCCCTACGAGCAGCGGTTCCACTTCCACGATGGCTCAAGCGTCGGGAGCCTCGAGATGCTCGCGCACAAGCTCGCATCGCTCAGCTACGTCGAGTTCTATCGCCACGTCAATCCGGACAAGAACGACTTCGCGAACTGGGTCCGGCACGTGGTCAAGGAGCCGCATCTCGCAGATGAGCTCGACAAGGTGTCGAGCATCGTCGAGACCATCGAGATCATCAACGATCACCTCCACCCGAGACCCCTTGCGCAGCCGCGAGCGGACATCCAATCCGCAGTCGAGCGTTCGGTGTTTGGTGACCAGTACCCTGGTGTCGAGGATGTTCCCACCACCACGCCGGCGCAGGCGGTGACTGCGAACGGTGACGAGGTCGCCGATTTCACGATCATCGAGGAGACGCTCGAAGGTGAGCCCGTGACGGAGACTGCTGCGGCTGTCCCGTCCGCATCCGCACGGCCAGCGACCCCAGCTCCCGCCGCCATCGCGCAAGCGCAACCGGCCGGTTCGGTGTCGGCGTCGGATCACGCGCGGATGATCGTCAAGGACTTCATCTTCGGATTCCTCTTCGGCCTGCTCATCGGTGCGCTCCTGGGACGCATGCTCCCTTGATCCTGCCGGTGGTGCGACAGTGACCGCCGATATCGAAGCCCTCCCGGATACGCTCTTTGAGATCTCCTGGGAGGTCTGCAACAAGGTCGGCGGCATCCATACCGTCCTGCGCAGCAAAGCCCCCTTCCTCTCACGCGCATACGCCCAGAAGCGTTACCTCCTCATCGGCCCCTGGAACGCGATCGGTGGCGGGGAATTCTCGCCGCGTCCCGAGCCGGAGTTCCTGCGTGAGACGTTCGCTGCTGTCCGTGCGCGCGGCATCCCGTGCGCGTACGGCATCTGGTTCGGTGTGCCGGGCGAGCCGAGTGTCGTGCTCGTGGACTTCCGCGGGTTGTTCGCCGGCGTGAACGCGCTCAAGCACGGCTTGTGGGAGCGCTACGGCATCGACTCCCTCGGCGCACGCTATGATTTCGACGAGCCGCTGTGCTTCGCGACAGCCGCGGGGATCCTTGTCGATGAGTACGCGCGGCGGTCCGGCGAGCGCACGGTCGCGCACTGCCACGAGTGGATGACCGGTTTCGCCATCCTCCACCTGCGCGCGGCCAACGCGCGCGTCGGCACGGTGTTCACCACGCACGCGACCATGCTCGGACGCACGATAGCGGGAAGCGGCCAAGACCTGTACCGGCTCATCGCGGAGCCATCATTCGACGCACGCACATGGGCGTATCGGCTCAATGTGCAGGAAAAGCACCTGACGGAAGTCGCGTGCGCCGCCACCGCAGATGTCTTCACGACCGTGAGCGACATCACGAGCAAAGAGGCCGTACGTATCCTCGGCAAGGGCGCTGACCGCGTCACGCGCAACGGCTACCACATCGACCGTGTGCCGTCCTTCTCAGAGACTGCCGCGCGCCACGAGGCGAGCCGCGACCTCCTGCAATCATTGTGCGCAGCCCTCTGGGCGCCCGTCGACCCGTTCGATCCGGAAGAGATGCTGCTGCTGGTCACGAGCGGCCGCTACGAGATGCGCAACAAGGGGATCGATGCGCTCATCGCGGCCCTCGGGCGCGTGAACAGCCGCCTGCGACAGGACGGGTCGAAGAGGACGATCGCCCTGCTCTGTTTCGTGATCCGCGACCGCGGCACGGTCAAGCGGGAGGTCTTGGAGCGTTGGAGCGCGTTCGCCCGCGCCCGATCGCGCGTCGAATCGCTCGCACCGCGCATCCTCCAGCGTGTGGCGGTGGACCTGATCTCCGGCCGATCCCCTGTCGAGCAGCACGCGCTCACGCGCACGATCCTTGACGGGCTCGTGCTGACCAGGGCTCCGGAGGACGCGCCACGGCAAGGGCTGATCCTCACGCATGACGTCGTCGATGAAGCGTCAGACCCGATCCTGCGCGCATGCGCGGCCGCTGGCTTGCGCAACAGTGCGCAGGACCGTGTCAAGATCCTCTTCCTCCCCGGCATGCTCGATGGCATGGACGGGCTGCTCAACGTCACGTACGAGGACCTCCTCGCAGGCGCGCATCTGGGCGTGTTCCCCAGCGCGTACGAGCCCTGGGGGTACACCCCGCTCGAGAGCGCGATGCTCGGCGTGCCGACCATCACGACCGATGCAGCGGGTTTCGGCGCGCACGCACGGCCTCTCTCGGCGGAAGGCGGCGTGTTCGTGCTCGACCGTCTCGGCCTGACCGACGACGCATTCACCGCGGCGCTCGCCCAGACGCTCGAATGGTTCGCCAATCTTGATCGTTCCGAACGCATCCGGTTGGGCGTGTTGGCGAAACGCATCGCGGAGACCTGCGATTGGAACACGTTCATCGGCGAGTACTTGCGCGCGTACGACGACGCGTGCCGTGCACGGAGGGTGTGAGGCGTGTCGCGCGTCACGTACCGGTGCGGGAGGGGCACCATCTCCGAGGACGCGCTCGATCCTCGCGTGCTCCTGACCGACCGTCAAGGCGGTTACCTCGCGCTTGGGAGCCCGAACCGATCGAACTACGACGGCTGGTACGCGATCGGCCCCGATGGGCATCGATGGAAGCTCATCGCCGATATCGCACCTCTGGGCAATCCGCGCGAGGTCGCCATCGAGAGCGACACGATCACGCGACGCTATGACGGGGCGACGCAGATCCTGCGCGTGAGCGACAGGGGCGTGTGGATGCGTGGTAAGGGTTCGTTCCTGCTGACGCTCGATTGCAAGCGCCAGTACGACGAATCGGACCAGGGGCGCCTCTACCAGGTATCGTTGGACCAGCAGGGTCCTGTGCAGGAGCGCAGCCGGACAAGCGCGCTCGCTCGCGTACGCACAATCAGCGTCGAGTACCGCAAGCACAGCGACCACCGCATCCAGCCTGACACGGTCGCGTACCGGGCATGGCTGAGCATCGCGACGACGTTCGATGTCTCGCTGCGGGATACCTGGCGATCGGTCACGTACGCGTATGACGACCGCCGAGGGTCACGCAGCACGCCGTGGGTGCGCGATACCGCGTTTCTCACCGGTGACGGCGATGTCGCGATCGCGTTCGGGACCGATGCGCGCGATGCGCGGCGCAAGGCGACCGATCTCCTCCTGCGCCCTCCCAAGGGCGATGATGGTGCGCTGCCGACGGCCCTCGCTCGCGCGCCGTTGCCTGCACGGGTCGCCTGGCGGTCGCTCAACGCGTTGCGCTCACCGACTGGCATCCTCGCCGGCATCCCGTGGTTCTTCCAGGAATGGAGCCGTGATGAGCTCACGAGCGCTGGTGCGCTTCTTGCCGCTGGCGATGCCGCCGCTGTCGCGGCGATCGTCGACAAGTGGTACGGCGCTGTGCGCCAGGATGGCACGCTCCCCGCCATCTATCCGGATCGGGGCGTGAAGAGCGCTGACGCGCCAGGATGGCTTGGCAGGCGTACGCTCGACCTGCTCGCGACCGCGCACCCGATAGCCACGGAGACCCTCGCGCGGTGGCGCGATGCGGCCGATCGCCTCATCGGCGGGTTGGATGTGCGTGATGGACTCGTTCGTTCCGAACGCAATGAGACCTGGATGGACACCGCGACCGACGATGATGGACGTGCGGGATATCGCGTCGAGGTGCAGGCCCTCGCGCTCGCGCTCCTCGCAGCGCACGCTGCGCTCTGCCAACGCACGGGCGTGCCGATCCCGGAGCGGACAGCGGGCTTGCGGGGGGCGATCCTGCGTGCGGCCCGTGAACGGCTCGTGCGCGGGGATCTCCTCTCTGACGGGCTCTCGCCCGACGGCATGGAGGATCCTGTGGTGCGCCCTAATGTGTTCATCGCATGGTACGTGTGGCCTGATCTCGTGACCGTCGCGCAGTGGCGCAAGACGTTCTGGCTTGCGATCGACCGGCTCTGGCTCCCTTGGGGCGGTCTTGCGACGATACCCGCTTCCGACCCGCGCTTTCGCGGTCGGGATACGGGTGAGGATGTCGCGGCGTATCATCGCGGTGATAGCTGGTACTTCATCAACGCCATCGCCGCGATGGCATTGCGTGCTGTCGATCCATCCGGCGGTGCGCCCGCGGCACGGCGGTTGCTCGACGCCATCGAGCGTGATCTCCTCACGCAGGGGTATCTCGGTCATGTGAGCGAGATCTCAAGCGCGAACGAGCAGGAGGCGATGGGTTGCCATGCGCAGGCATGGAGCGCGGCGTGCTATGTGGAAGCCATGATCGCTGCTCAGGGGACCGCCGACACCGGCGTCCGCCAGCCCTAAACGTTTTTATACCTGCTCCCGTGTCGTGTGCGCATGGACACCGGCGCGTTGCTCGCGTGGGCGGATGGGAGCTACCGTGCGGCAGCGTCGTACCTCGATGCGGTCGTGATCGCGCTCGCCATCCTGTTTGGCGGTTTCGTCATCACCCGCATCGTCGAGACCGCGCTCGGCAAGCTCTTGAATGCCGTCGAGTTCGATGCGCTTTGCGCCCGGCTGTTGCGCAAGCGGCGGCAGTATGCGCGCGCGACGCGCACGGCTGTCGTACGTCTCCTCTACATCATCACGGTCTATTTCGCGTTGCGCACGGTGCGCCTCGCGGGCGTCACGATAACCGTCATCTCATGGATCATCGTCGCGATCATCCTTGTCGCGCTCGCGATATCCCTCGTCGAACTCCTGCCCAATCTTATCGCCCGCTCCCGGCTGCGGGCACGGCATATCGCCGTTGGGGATGATCTGGAGATCGACCACCCGGCCGGCAAGGTCGTCGGTCGCGTGATCGAGATGAGCCTCCTGGAGCTGCAGGTGCGGCGTTTGGGCGGCGATGTGGTGTTCTTCCCGCACGCGTCGCTCACCGATGTGCGCATCACCAAACGGCGTCAGAAGCGCTGATGCCTGTTCGTGCCGCGTATCAGCGACGCAGCTCGTCGAGCAGGAGCTCGTAGATCGCCGGGTACGCATCGGCGTCGAGCATCGTGGTGTGGAGCGTCCCGATACCGCTACAGGTCCCATTGAGCGTGCGGTCGTGCGCCCACGGCAAGGTGGCGCTCCTGACGGTCACGACGCCATCGCCGTCTTCCCCTCGCATATCGCAACCGCTGCCGATGATGACGCTCACCGGGCTGCTGGGTATCGGTGCGCGCTCGAGCTTGTTGAGGAACAGGCTCCCTTCTTTCATGTCACGGCACTCGAGATTCTCCCCGAGGAACGTGCAGTACTCCGCGGTCTGGCCAGAGATGCCGGCGTTTGGCGTGCCTATCATGATCACGCGCGCGACTTGCGCATCGCCGAAGATCTGGAGGTATCGGCGCACCACCAGGCCTCCCATGCTGTGCGCCACCAGCGTCACCCGATCCTGGCCGGTGCGTCGCCGTGTCTCGTCGATGATGTCACGCAAGCGGATCGCGTAGGTATCGATGTTCTCCGTTTTCGTCTGCACCAGGCCGGCATTGTCCGGACCCGCATAGACGTCATAGTAGTAGCTCGCCTTGACGCTCACGGCAGAGCCGCCACGGGTCCATTCGCCGTCGGGCACGCTGGTATCGCTCAGATCCAAGGTCCCGACGCTGAGGTAGCCATCCTCCTCGAGCCGGCGTTGCAGGACCTCGAACGCGTCGAGGCTGTACGCAGCGCTCGTGTCGCGGTTGAACGCGTGCCCGTGCAGGAAGATGATCGGCGCCACGATGCTGGCCTTGCATTGGCCGTCGTCGCAACAGGTGCGGCACTCACCGAGCGTGCAGCACATCGGCGGCACATCGGGGAGCTCCAGCCTCTGGATCGGTTGCGGTGGCGTCGAGAGGGGTATCGGTCCGATGGCGATCGGCGGCAGGTGCGGAGTCGTCAGGTTCGCTGGTTCGCACGAGGGGAGCAGTCGCGTGAGCGCCATCCCGACAAGCGGCGTGAGATTCTTGTCGGTGCTGCTGATCGCGTCGGTTGGGCCTGACGGTCCTGAAGAGAGCGCGAGGAGCGCTGTGCGTTCCCGTTGGTCGCTCGTGTTGAGCGCTAGCACTGCGCTCTCGACTGCCGAACGCCACGCGTCGTTCGCCCGTTCCTTGGCGATCCACTCGAGAGTCGTGTTCCCGAGCGTCCCGTTCTGGTACGCTTGTTGCATGAAGGTCGCGTTGCTGGGTGTGAGCGTGGCGTGCAATGCGTCAAGGCGTGCGCACGCGTCTTGCACCGTGCGGTTCGTCGCGCCGCTGCGATCTCCGATCGTCGCGTGTGGGACGCACGTGCCTGTCTGCGCGCATAACGCGTCGAGGATGGTGTCGGCGAACAGGTCGACCACGAGCGCGCTCGTGCTGTCGCTGAACGTCGCGCCGCCCATCGGCGCGATGATCTCGCGTTCGAGGCGGCCGATCGCGCTGTCGCGTGCGGTATCGTCGGAGAGGTTCGCCAAGATCGCTTGCGCGCTGCGGTATGCCTCGATACTCTCGGTGAGCTGTGCGCGTCTCCACGCGTCCGGTACGGGCCGTGAGATGGCGTTCGCGATCGTTTCGTGCGCGCGCCATAAGACCGCGAATCCGGCGTGGTATCGCGTGAGCTGCTCGTCGACAGCCACGCGTGCCGCCTCAACAGCGACGGCCGATTCGGCAAGGAGCGTGGCCGACTCGTCGGCTGCGATCTCGAGCCCGCCGGTGTCTTGCGCGTTCCACAGCGTTCCCACGCGTTCGTTCGCCGACTCCGCGCTGGTAATGCGGCGGTCTGCTACGTCGGCGAGTTCACGAACGACATCCGTGTCGATGGTCCTGTTGAGCGCAGCGATATCCGCCCATATCGCGCTTAAGCGCGCGCGCTCCTGCGCGATTCCCGCGCTGCTATTGAGCAGTCGCGCGCGTGCGGTCTCGAGGCGCTCGCGCTCTTGCGCTCGTGGCGCGTAGGTGATCATCGTCGTGAGCGATCGGGAGACTGGCACCCCGCTCGTGTGGCACAGGATGTCCGGTGCTGCGGTGCAGGTCACCTCGTAGCGGTATGCCGCTTGGCCCTCGCCGATCTCCGGCATCGTCACTGTCTGCTCGACCGCATAGGGGGACCCTGTTCTGATGCTGAACTCCTGCGCGTCCAGCACCGTATCGTGGCCGAGATCCCGCAGGATCGCGACGCAGGATGCTTCGCAAAACGGGTTTGCGGTGATCGCGACGCCGTACGGCAATGCGATGCGGTCTCCGTGGTACGCGTGCGCGGATCCCGGAGGGCCTTGCAGCTCAAGGACGAGATCGTTGCCCACGAGCAATCGTACGGCGAGATATGCTTTCGTGATCGTGAACAGCAGCACCAGGAGCGCCAGACCGATGCCGATGATCAGCAGCTGCGTCCGGTGCTTGGTCCAAAAACGCATGATGCGCTCACGGGCTTTCGACCAACGATCGCCGTCCGTCATCCTCCCCACACCTCTGCCGTCGCCATCACCGATGACGTCCAGGCGTGCGGTGTTTTTAAACTTCCCTCTCAGGCACCGGCTCCTGCGCATCCTGTTGCCCATCGGCCTGCTGCCCGCGCCTGGTGGCGAGCGCGTCAGCGATCTCACGCAACGCGTCATCCGTGACGCGTTCCCGATACTCGCCCAGGCGCTCCCCCTCCTGCTGTTCGCGTGAGAGGATCGCGAGCAAGGCGCGTGCGAGCTTCGCGCCGTCAACGCCGTCTTGCGCCAGCGTGAGCTGATCGCTGTGCGCGGCGATCGCCGCAGATTCGACATCCGTCGTCTCGCCAAGATCGCTCGTCGCGTCGGTGCTGAGTTCGGGCGCGCGCAGGCGAGCGGTGTTGCGCAAGAACGCTCGCGCTCCGCGCGCCAAGGTCTCGCGCGCGATCGCGCGCAGATCGAGATCGGTCGGTTCCCCTGCGGCGAGCGTGCCTTCCACGCGCAGCGTGACGATCGCGTCCGTGACCTCGATCGCTTCGAGCCGCTCGCGGATCGCCGTGTCGAGCGCTCCGGGCTGCATGCGATCCGCGTGCGCGGTGACCGAGCGCACTGGCGCGATCGCGATCTCGTGCCGTGTCGCGTGCGCGCTACCCCCTTGGAGCTCCACGCGCAGGTATCCGCCGTGCTGGAGCTCCTCGATCTCGGAGAAGCTGTTGGGGAATATCGGCCCCGGGAACCCGAGCGTGCCCACGCCGGGCAGGGTCGTGACGCTCGGGAGGTGCACGTGACCGCCCGCATAGTACGCGCACCCTGGTGGGAGTTGGCGTGTGGGGAGCGCTCCGGGCACGTCGTGGAGGCCGTGGATCGCCGTATGCACGAGGATGATTGTGTGTGCGGGGTCGGTGATCGCGCTGCGAGTGAGACGATCCCACAGCTGGTGGTCCAGCATGCCCGCGCGGCCAGGGACGCCAGTGATGCGCAGGCCCGTTTCCGGGTCGGTCACGACGCGTGGGTACCACATACCGTCACGCTCCTCGCCGCGTCCGACGTCGATGAGCAAGCCAGCGCGCTCGAGCACGTCGAGCATGGATTTCCCGGTGGGACTTGCGTCGTGCGAGCCGCCGATGGCGTACACTGGTATGCGCGCGTCGCGCAAGCGGCTCAGTTGCGTCACGGCCGTCTTGAGCGCGTCGATGCCTGGGATGGCGGTGTTGAACAGGTCGCCTGCAAGCAGGAGGAATGCGGGTTTCTGCGCGAGCGCGTCATCGGTCAGGGTCGTGAATGCGCGTTCGCTCGCCGCGCGCAGCGCCGGATCCCGATGCCCTCCCAGGTGGACGTCTGCGGCGTGGAAGAAGCGCATGCGTCGTGGGAACGGCCGATCGCTTTTATGGCTGTTGTATCGCAGAGCAGAGAGTTTTTATATGCTCCTCGTCGCTGGCATCCTGTGAGCTGGTTCCACAATGTGCACGGGTATGCGCAGCCCGCGCAGGATCTCATCGCGGGTAGGCCCATCGCTGCCCCGACAAGCGAGCTCACGACGCTCGCCACACGGGTGAAGGTCTTGCGTGAGCTCTACGCCAAGGAGTATGCGCTCCAGGAGGAGTTCATCACGGAAGGGATCCGCGACCTCGCCGGGGTGGACCTCGCACAGGCGCAGAAGCGCAACCTCGAGTGGCAGAAGGATATGGGTGTGGTGCTCCTGCGCATCGATGCGGAATTGCGCCGTCGTGGGACTTGAGTTCGGGGGTGCGGGGCTTCAGCCCTTCGCGGAGCGTTTGACCACTCCTACGCAACCCTTATAAATCGCTGGCGGTTTCCGGTCACCATGACCAGTATCACAAAGCAGGTCTGGGAGATTCTCGACAACGACATCACAATCAAGAAGGATCTCGAGCGCGGCATCATCAATGTCTCCGCTCTCTCCCAATACCTCCTGGACACGTACCAGATCAAGGGTTCGCTCGACTCGGTCATCAGTGCGATTCGCCGCTACAAGGTGGATGCGCAGCTCCAGGACGACTACGCGCGCATCTCGAAATCCCTGCGCGAGGCGGTCGTGAGCACCAAGACGCACATCAGCTGCCTCACCCTCAAGAACAGCCCGACCACGTACAAGTACCTGAGCCAGCTCATGTCCCACGAGGACTTCCTCAAGAACGACGTGTTCCGTCTCATCAAGACGCGCACCGGCATCCAGGTGGTCGTGGACCGCGACTCGATGACGAAGGCGAAGAGCTTCTTCCCTCCGACCACGATCGAGCACACGACCGAAGACCTCGTCGAGGTATCCATCCGCCTCACCGAATCGGGCTGGAACACCAAAGGGGTCATCAGCCGCATCTCCAACGAGCTCGCGACGCAAGACGTGAACATCGAGCTGCTGTTCACCGTCTACCCGCAAGT
>CAYNGK010000044.1:0-10261 GCA_964396935.1 uncultured Methanosarcinales archaeon
CCCGGTCAAGGCGGAGATCCCGGGACTCCCGGACCGGGGCCTGCCGCGCCGGCTGCCGACCTGTTCCCTGCGATGCTCATGAACTTCGAGGATCTGCCCAACAACCAGATCCACACGGAAGGGTGGTGGGATTGCGCGGAGATCGATACGCCCGGTGAAGAGAATCCTGATTGGTGCCCGCAGATCCCGCCCGGTCCTCGGCAACGCGGTACGTGGCACAAGTACTACGTACGCACGATGGACTTGCGCCGAACGAGCTGCGATGCGGAGATCGTGTTCACCAAATCCCCGTTCGGCGGCGGTATGGAGATCCACTGCGCCTATGGCGATCGTATCGCGATCATGGAAGAGGAGCTCGGATGGGATCGCATGAGCAAATGGCGCAATTTCTGGGATGACCTCGATCGCCCGGGAAGCATCTGGGTCAGGCGGAATGTACCGCAGGGGCAGTTCTTCGCTGAGGGCGGCAGGCAGCAATACCACACCTGCGCGGACCTCGAGACGGTGGTTGCGGAGTACCCGCTTGCGAACATGTGGGCGCTCAAGGGCCCGTTCGCGATCGACACGCCTGAAGGACTCGCCGCGGCGCAGGAGGCGTTCGCCGCGTTCACGCCGCCCGGCTATCCTGCCGTTGAGCAGGGATGGATCGACATGCGACGGCAGGTGCCGGGCGCGAGCCCATCTGACCACATGTACGTGTGGCTCCGCTACGATGGTTGGGGGCTACGCAGCGGCTACAATGCGGAGCGTGCCGCACGTGACGGCGATCTGAACGCGTGGTGGATGACTGAAGGGTATACCTATGGCGCGGTCGGCGCGAGCCCAGAAGCGATCAAGCGCGGCCTTGGGATGATCGCCTGGCGTGCGCGCATGAATCTGGGGAACGGCCAGTACAAATTCATCAGGCAAGTGGTGTTCGATACGGTGGTGCAAGAAGGATCGCCAAAGATGCAGTACGGTGTCTGTAAGAACCAATCGACATCGAACAGCATGACGGCGACATCCAGCGGTATCGTGATCGGCGAGGAGCCGGTCCCGGATACGCTTCCACGAGAGGAGAAACGGGCACAGAAGGCGTACGCGTGGGGCGGGCTTCCTTGGGAGCCGCTCACCGCGCGGGACCGGCAGCATATCGAGCGGGAATACCGCCGCATCGAGCGCGGACCGCAACCGTAGCTATCGTTTCTTGCCGACGAAGATGAACCCGTCGGCGCGCCACCGCTTGAGCGGCCCGCGCAGCTCCTTGCGTGTCGAGTACCGGTAGTACCGCTCTTCCGTCACGCGCAAACCCGCGCGCCGGAACGACGCACGGAATTCCCCTGGCGTGTAGAAGTGGTTGAACATCCGCTTGAGCCCGTTATAGTCCGTCACGATATCACCGCGGCCAAGACCCGGTTCCGGCCGGATGAGGTTCTTCCAGGACCACGCGACGAACCCGGGCGAGAAGAAACCGTCGAGGCGATTGTGCGCGTGGATCACGACGAGGCCGTCGCGTTTCGTGACGCGCGCCATCTCGGAGATCGCTGCCTGGCGCTTCTCTTTCCCGGGAATTGTCCCAACAGCGCTGAACATCGCAATGGTCGCATCGTATGCGCCATCCCTGTCGGGCAACCGTGTCGTATCGCCGGTGCGCAGCCGCAGGCTTCCTTTGGGCACGTTGGCGGCTTTCGCGGTCTTTCGCGCGAACGCGACCATGTGCGGGTTCAGATCGTTGCCGGTGACAATGCAGCCCAGCTGCGCGTAGCGCACCGCATGGCGACCGCGACCCATCATCGCGTCGAGCACCCGCATCTTCGGTTTCAGGAGCCGGTCGAGAAGCGGCGTGTCGAGCTTCTCGAAGACCGGGATGATATCGTCCTCGACGCGATAGTAGTGCTGCGCATACCAGCGCGCGTTCTTCGGATGCACGGCCGGAGAGATATCGGGGAGCATTGCTCCCAGTGCGCACGGACAAACCTATTTAAAGCTGCCTTGGAGAGGTATAAACAACCATACTCTTTTATTCTTCAATCCTACTCCGCAGGATATGGCACTCAATCCGGAGATTCGGAGAACAGTCATCGGTGCTGTCGGCGGCGGCCTTGCCGGCCTGATCGGCGGGGCGTTCGTAAGCAGGGAATTCATCGAGATCATTCCCAATGCGTCGACCCTGGTGCAGTACCTGGAGACGGGCGTATGCGCGACTGCCGGTGCGGTCGGCGGAGCATATGCAGGAACGGTTGTGGCGCACATCGATACGTTCGCGAAGATGTTCTACCACGACCTCAAGGGGAAGTGACGAAACGTTTTTCTTGCGCAGGCAATAGACTCGCCTTATGACCTCCGGCAACACGGACGGGAAAGGGCGCACGGGCGTGCTTGAAGATCTCGCCGCTGCGGCGCCGACAGGCGATGCGGAGCTCGACCAACCGCTGCGCCTACTCGTGGGCACGATGATCGTGCTCTCCGCGGAGATCAAGTTCCTGCCGCTCAAGGGCCGGCGGTACTATCTCTACGAGCACGAGTTCGGCGACCGCGGGCTGTACCTCGCACTCATCGCGCCTTGGGAGTCCTACGGCGCGCTCGGGACGTACATCGGCTCGTGCGAGCAGCGCGCCGACTGCCTGTGGGAGGTCGAGCTCGAGCGCGCGCCAAGCGCGCAGTTGCCGTTCTCCAACGGCATCGCGCACGGCATCTGGCATGACAATCGCTTCGGGTACTACAACCAGGTGCTCGCGTTCCACGCGACGAAACGCGTCAAGCTCCTGCCCGCGTGGACACGTCGCGCGCTAGGCGCGGGGGTCGCTGATGAGCCGGCGGATACGGATGCCAGGCAGCCTTAGTCGCCAGTGAAATCCAGGAATTCGAGCGCACGCGACACATCCCGTTGCTCGATGACAAAGAGCGTATCCGTCCAGCAGGAGAGGAACTCCTTGATGTTCACGCCGTTTTGCGCGAAGAGGCCGGTGAGGTATGCGCACACCCCGGGGGTCGTCTCGATATCCTGGGACGATTTGAGCATCACCAGCGCGAGGTTGGAAGATATCCGGACAGCCGATTTCTCAACGATCCCCAGATGAGGACGGAGCCGTTCCTCGAAGATCACCGTCCAATGCGCGGTCCCACGGATGGCGTACACGCTACCGCCAAGCGATCGCATCTTCGATTCCACCGCGAGGATGCGTTCCGGCGGGACGCTTTGCGGCAGTATCGCGACACACATCCTGTTGCGCAGCTCGATCGCCGTCCCGCTCAAGAGCGTGCGGAGCTCCTTCTCACGTGACGATTGCTTGCGGAGCGCCCGCGCATAACGGACGGAAGCGACCGTGATCGCGGCATGAGAAGAAGGTTTTCGCCTGCCGATGGTCTTCGCGATCTCCCTCGCGAGCGCCGTGTGGTTCACCACATCGCGCACAAGGCACCACTTCACGTGCGGATGCGTGTCGATGTACCTGATCGTCTCCTGCGCGGTGCTCTGCTCCACATAGAGAATCATTCTTGTTTTATTTATAACGTTTTTGTTATTATCTGTCTTTTCTCAGACGATACAGATACATACCTGGCGGGAACCACCATCGAGGAAGGAGGCCGCAAATGGATACCGACAAGAAACGGACAGGAGTGAAGATCCCGACGATCGGGATCGGGACGTTCGAACCGATAGCGACCGGTATGCCGTACCACCTCTATGCGATCACCTCCGGCGCGGACGGCATCGCATATCACGCGTTCGCGTACGGCAAAAGAGGCGCGCACAAGGAACCGGTCGGGTCGCGCTTCGGCATCGACGGGTTCCTCGTGAACACCACCGACAGGGTCCTCTCCGGTGGCGTCGTGCACATCGTCGGGCCCGACGGCGCACGAAGCGTGGTGTTCTCCACCGACGAAGACAAGACCCCGGCGTGGAGGAATCTCCCCGCGACACCGCGAGCAGCGCTCGAGCTGTGGGTGCCAGCACTGCTGCAGCGCTACCGCGATGCGCAGAAGGATCTCGTGCGGTACGACCTCTATCCCAACGACCTCGAGGGCGGCAAATCGGTCGCGTGGGACCGCTGGGAAGGCGTGCTGCCGCAGGAGCACATCGCGCAGCAGCTAGAGAAGGAGCGTGCCATGCTGCAGTGGAACGCGTCGTTTGGCGGACCGTGCGCGTCCTGGCCGAAAGGAAGCGCGTTCCCGCACCTGGGCGGCCGCATCAGCGTCTTCGGACGCTAGTCTCCTCTCTTTCCTTCCGTTACGCCAGTTTCAGCCGTTGCCCGTTGCTCAGGATGTGGACCTTCTCGGGCTTGTAGCCGAGGTCCTTCACCGCGAGGTCCTTGAGGGCACCGAGCTGTCGCATACCACCGTGCGTCGGGATGATGTTCTCCGGGCGCAGGAGGTAGAGCAGGTCGCGGTGGTCCTCGCGCGCGCCGTGGCCGGACACGTGGATGTCTGAGAAGATGCGCACGCGCATCTGGCGCAGGCGGTCATCGAGCTTGTTGCGGTTCTCCACGTTCACGGAGACCGGGATGACCTTGCAGCTGAACACGACGAGGTCCCCGGGCTTGAGGACCAGGAGCTTCTGCTCGATCGTGCGCGACAGGACGGCCTTGGGCTCGCCCTGGTGCCCCGTCATGACGAGGAGGTACTGGCCGAGGTTCTTGTTCTTGCGCAGCCACGCGTCGACCTGGGAGCGGCCAGCGACGATCTTGACCTGCTTGCTGAAGTCGATGATCTTCGCGTTCTGCGCCGCCATGAGGTACTTGTCCATCGAACGGCCAAGGAACACGACCTTGCGGCCCATGCGCTTGCCCAATTCGACGATCGCCTTGAGACGTGCGATGTGGCTCGAGAACGTCGTGATCACGACAGCACGGCCCTTCGTGTCCGTGTTGAGGACCTGATCAAAGAGCATCTCCTGCGCTATCTTCTCGCTTGGCGCCTTCTCCGGGAGATGCGCGTAGAGCGAGTCGATGATGAGCGCTTTCACGCCGCGCAGCTCCTTGAGGCGCTTGAGGTTCGACTTCTGCCCGAGCATCGGGTAGTTGTCGATCTTGAAGTCGTTCATGTAGATCACGCTGCCATACGGCGTGTGCAGCGTCACCGCGACCGTGTGCGGGATGCTGTGCGTGATGTGGATGAACTCGATCTCGATCTTCTTCGTGAGCCGGAAACGGCTGTTGATCGGGTGCTCGACGATGCGGTTCTTGATGGGACGCCGGTCACGGACGGTGAGGTTCTTGATGACCTCGCACGTCATGGGCGTCGCGTGGATGTCCGCATCGAAGCGCGCAGCGAGGTACGGCAGCGCGCCGACGTGGTCGAGGTGACCGTGACTGATGCAGATCCCGACCACGTGCTTGCGCAGGTCGCCCAGGATGTTGACGTCAGGCGCCGCGTCGACCTCGATGAGCTTCTTGCCCGAGATGTCGACCGTATCGTCGCTTTCCGTGTATTCGATGTACTTGTCGAGCATGAGCCCGATGTCGCAGATGACGACCTCGTCGTCGACTTTGATGGCCGCGCAGTTGCGGCCCACTTCTGAGAATCCCCCGATGGGGATTATTTCTAATGACATGTGTTGTTCACCTATGTGTGCTATCTGATAAGCGTATCGTCCGAGAAACCAGCCCCAACGGGCCACGTTGTCGTCACTCTACTGCTATCGATAGGGGTAGGGAAGGCGCGTTCATTTATAAAGGTTCCGTAGGTTTCTCGTCGAGAAGGGGAAAGGGTGAAAAAGAGGGCGGGAACCCTGACCGCCATGGAAGAGCACGAGCATTGGGATCAACCTCCCCGCATCACGAGCGGTGGCATCGAGAATATCGTCAATCCGGAAACGTGCGTTACTGAAGGCACGGCGGCATTTCGCTGCATCCCGATGCGACATGTGCTTTGGGGTGAAGAGGCGCGGTGGTACTGCGAGGAGAACAGAAAACCAATCAAGAACTTCGTGACCTACCGCGAATGGATTATCGAAATGCGGTGCGGCCGTGGCGAACGGCTCACGATGACTGAGCGAAAAGCGCATTTCGGCGAGTCACCCAATATCGTCGAGCTCGTACAACGGCATCTCAACGGAGCACGCCGGTATCTCGCGCACGCGCAAGTGACCGGTGAAGGGAATTGGACTCGACTAACCGGCGACCTCTACGCGCAAAAAACCGACTGAACATCCCCCCAGGCCCTTCCTCTCTCCTTGAACGTGTTCGTCGAGAAAGGGGAAAAGGAGAAAAAGAGGGCGGGAACCCCGTGCGCCATGGAATCACTCGTGCAGCAGCCACCCCAGCAGATGATCCGCTCGCCGGAAACCTCCCACGGACCGGTGCACCAGATGCCTGAAGCGATCACCACGTTGGACGTAGCGAAGACTCCGCCGGCATCCACGCGCACGCTCAGCGAGACCGACGCGCGCAAGGTCATCGAGATGGCGACGCTGTATCACGAGCGCAAGAGCGGCGCGGTGGATCGGGCGATCGAAGCGGCTGGCGGCCTTGAGCTGCACGTCCTGCGGACCGTGCTGCACGACATCGGTATCGATGAGGAATCCATCGATCGGGCCGTAGCGGACTATGCACCGACCGAATCGGCTATACGGGAGATCATCGAACGGACGGGTGACACCTACAGTGCTGACGTCGGACAGCGGAAATACATCAAGGTGGTGCTCGAGACGCTCAACCGATTGTATCCGCTTGAGGAGTTCACTGCGCAACGGGACGCGCGGCATCCGGAGTCCTCTTCCCGACCGGATATCTACCGGGTCCGCCGGCGGATGGTCTCGAAAACAAAAAAACCAGGCATGTTCGCGCGCATGCTCGGGTGGCCTCCCAAGACCGTCGTGAAAGAGAGGGTGGAGAAGACCTTCATCGGAAGGATATACCTTTTCTACAGCGGGACGCACATTGAGGTGCACGATGCGCAGTTCGCCCGCGCCATCGAGCAGACGTTGCCCGATCTCGCGCACTACGAGAGGGGCAACCTACCTGCGAGACAGATTGAATATCTCATCTAAGGCTGAGGAAAACAGCTTCTAGATCCAGCCGCGTCGTTTGAACAGCGCGTAGGGCAGGAACGCCGCGATGAGCATCAGGCCGATCGCGAACGGGTACCCGTACGGCCACGTCAATTCCGGCATGATGGTGAAATTCATCCCGTAGATGGATGCGATGAGCGTGGGGGGCAGGAAGATCACGGCAGCGACCGAGAAGATCTTGATGATCTGGTTCTGCTCGGCATTGATGAAACCGAGCGTCGCGTCAAGCAGGAATCCTGCCTTCTGGGAGAGGAATTCCGCGTTCTCGACAAGTGAGACCGCGTCGCGCTGCATCGTCTGGATGCGCAGGGCCAGTGGAGAACCCGCGCGCGGCTTCGCGTACTCGCTGTGAAACGACAGCACGCGGTCCAGGCTCAAGAGCGCTTGCTGCACCTTGGAGGAGCGCTCACCCGAATTGCCGATATCGGTGAGGGCGCTGCGCAGCGCCACCGACGTACGCAGGTGGCGATCCTCGCTTGACGGGTCCCAGAACGTGAGTTGCGACACGCGCTCGAGCTCTCCCGCGAGATCGCGCAGGAGCGCGCCGGACTGGGCGATGATCTCCTCGAGCAGGCCGATGAACGCGACTTCGCTCGAGGCGAGGACCTCTGTGGATTGCAGCGCGCGCGCCTGAAAGTCACGCACGGGCGCGAGCTCCTTGAAGCGGAGCGTGACGAGGTGACGCTCGAGGAGGATGAACATCATCGCGTGCGATTCCGTACGCCGTCCCGCGCGCACGGGCACGTCGAGCGTCATATACGACGCCCCTTGGCCGAGGTAGAGCCGGTTGGAGAGCTCGACCTCATGCACGTCATCGTGCGTGGGGAGCTCGATATTGAGCAGACGCGAGAGCGCCGCGTGCTCCTCCGGTGTCGGCTCGAGCGCATCGAACCAGACCGCGCCGGGCGGCATGAGGAAGGGGGCTGTGAACAGGACAGTCCGGATGCCGCCTGGAGTCATGCAGTAGACCGTGATCACGCCGGAAACCCACCTCTCTCATCCGAAGACGGCACCGGCGGTTTATAAATCCTCGCCGGGTGGCGCGGCGGTAGCTTTATAATCGTCCGGGAGGGGGTAGCGAGCGAATGGCAAGCAAGATGACGGTCACACCCTGGGAGGTCACCGGCACGATCGATTATGACAAGCTCATCAAGGAGTTCGGCGTCAAACCGATCGATGAGGCGCTCCACAAGCGGCTCGTGAGGCTCGCTGGCGAGGACCACCATCTCCTGCGCCGCAAGCTGTTCTTCGCGCATACGAATCTGGACAAGGTGCTCGATGCGCTCGAGCGGAAAGAGCCGGTATGGCTCTACACGGGACGAGCGCCTAGCGGCCCGGTGCACCTGGGGCACATCGTGAGCTGGCAGTTCGCGCTGTGGCTCCAGCAGCGCCTGGGTCTCACGCTCCTGTTCCAGGTCCCTGATGAGGAGAAGTTCCTGTTCAAGGATGGCATCACGTTCGAGCAGGCGCAGACCTGGACGCAGGACAACCTCAAGGACATCATCGCGATAGGGTTCGACCAGAAGAAGACGAAGATCCTCGTCGACACGAAGCACGCGGACCTGATGTACAAGACGGCTGTCGAGGTCGCGAAGCGCACGACCGCAAGCCAAGCGAAGGCGCTCTTTGGCCTGCAGATGGAGGACAACGTCGGGAAGTACTTCTACAGCTGCATGCAGAGCGTGCCCGCGTTCCTCCCGACCGAACTCGAGGGGAAGCCGACGATAGCGCTCATCCCATGCGCGATCGATCAGGACGTGCACTTTCGGCTCACGCGCGATGTCGCGCCAAAACTCGGCTATCCGAAACCAAGCACGATCCTGTGCCGCTTCCTGCCGGCGCTCTCGAGCGATGGGAAGATGAGCAGCTCCGGCGAGCAGGTCATCGCGATGAGTGATGATGAGAAGACCGTGCGCAAGAAGATCATGAAGTACGCGTTCTCAGGCGGCAAGGACACGGTCGAGGAGCACCGCAAGCACGGCGGCGACCCGGATGTGGATGTCGCGTTCCAGTGGCTCACGTTCTTCGAACCGGACGACGCGAAACTCAAGCGGATCCGCGACGGCTACAAGGCCGGCAAGATCCTCTCGGGCGAGATGAAGCAATTGCTCGTCGACACGCTCACGCCGATCCTGCAGGAGCACCAGCGACGAAAGGGCGCGCTGGGCGCGACGGACGTTGCGCGGTTCCTGATCCGTTGATGATGGCGCAACGCTTTTGAATCGGTCAAGATCCTCCGCCAGTCATGAATCCCTCTGGACCGAACCTGCCGAACCAACTCTTGCCGTACAGCATCGGGTATTCCGACGGCCGCGTGTCCGTCGTCACCATGCACGCTGCCGACGGGAGGCAGTACCTCTTCCAGGCGATCGAGAACGGCAGGTATGCGGTGATGTACCACGACGTCGGCAGCATCCTGATGAGGACGACCAGCATCAGCGAGAAGGAAGCGCCCGCGGCCATCAAGCGCATCTTCGAGGCGAGGACCCTCGAAAAGGTCCTTGAGCTCCAGGCATCGCGCCAGCTCATCGAGTGCACACACCGCAACCTGGACTGAACCGGAAGGAGGACTGCGCGAACGCGCGTGGAGCGTCCAAGCGGAAGAGACGGAAGAAAAAAGCAGGAGAAGTACAGGATCAGCTCTCTTCGTCGCCGTCGTCGTCGGGCTCGTCGCCCATCGACTCCTCGCCGGTCTCGTCACCGAAGTTCTCGCTGTCGAGCTCTTCCTTCGGATCGAATTCCGGTTCGGCCTTCTTCGCTGGTCGCGTTTCCGCGCCAGGCGCGCTCTGCGCCGGACCCAGCACGGTGCCGAAGCCGACTTTCTGCAGCACGCGCGTGATCTTGATGCGCACGCGCTCACCGGCCTTCGTGCCCGCCACGAAGATCACAAAGCCTTTCACTTTCGCGATGCCATCGCCTTTCTCGCCGACGGCTTCGATGGTCACGTCGACCTCTTCGCCTTCGCGCACAGGCGGCGTGAGCTGCCGGTCGTTGCTGAACCCTCTAGAGCCGCCAGCGAATCCGCCGCGGCTTCCGAAACCTTCTCTCTCGTACATGTCGTGTTTCACCTAATGCCCCGCTCCATCAAGGACCGGTATCAGGGGTGAAAGCACGTCGCGTTTTTAAGAATTCCCCCTCCGCGTCCATCGACGAGAACGCGCAACGGCATATTTAAATACCTCTCGGAGGGGTATCCTGGCATGCGCTTGCCTCCGTGCACCATCATCCTGTTTGGGGCGACTGGGGATCTCGTGCGCCAGAAGCTCATCC
>CAYNGK010000044.1:10271-13956 GCA_964396935.1 uncultured Methanosarcinales archaeon
TCCCTGCCCTGTTCGCCATGCACCGCCGGGGGAAGCTCCAGGCTGCGACGCGCATCATCGCGATCGGGCGCCGCGAGTACACCGATGAGCGCATGCGCCGTGAGTTCAAGGCCGCGATCGGCCGGACTCCGCCCGGATGGGATGCGTTCGCGCGTCGGATCACATACCACAAGCTGGAGTTCCACGATCCGGTTGCCTACGACGCGCTCCTCGCGCGCGTGAACACGCTGCCTTCGGCGATCCGCGACAACCGGATGTTCTATTTCGCCACACCGCCAAACGCGTTCGATGACATCATCAAGCACCTCGCACGCACCGGCCTCTGCCAGCGTGAGCCCCACAAGGGCTGGCACCGGATCGTGTTCGAGAAGCCGTTTGGCACCAGCGCCGCCGATGCCCATCGCTTGCATGCTCTCGTCTCGTCATTGGTCGATGAGACGCAGACATACCGCATCGATCACTACCTCGGCAAATCGTTCGTGCAGGAGATCCTTGCGATCCGTTTCGCGAATCCGGTGTTCGACCAGCTCTGGAGCCGCGACTCCATCGACAACATCCAGATCGTCGTCTGCGAGAGCGCAGGGGTCGGGACGCGCGGCGGATATTATGACGGCTCTGGCGCTATCCGTGACATGGTCCAGAACCATCTCCTGCAATTGCTGTCGCTTGCCGCGATGGAGCAGCCGACGCGGATGACGCCGCACGAGATCAAACAGGAGAAGGCGCGCGTGCTGCACGCGATCCAACCGGTGCGCGGGCGCGAGGTGGTGGTGACGGGGCAGTACACCGCGGGTAAGACGAGCGAGGGACGCATCCCGGACTACCGTAAGGAGGAAGGGATCACGCCGGTCTCGCGCACAGAAACATACGCGGCCATCAAGCTCCACGTGCACAACCACCGTTGGAGCGGCGTGCCGTTCTACCTGCGCACCGGGAAAGCATTGCTGCATCACTACGCCGAGATCGTCGTGACGTTCAAGCAAGGACCGTGCGTGCTGTTTGGGGACCGGAAGTGTCCGCCCAGCAACGAGCTCGTGATCCGCATCCAGCCCGATGAGGGGGTGAAATTCCGGTTCAATCTCGCCGACGAGAACTTGGATGACTACAGCGGGGTCGATGCGCATTGGATGGACTTCTGCCACGAAGCGCAAGGGTTCAACACGCCACAAGCGTACGAGACCTTGCTTGAGGACGTGATGATCGGTGATCAGATGCTCTTTACGAGCTGGGCGTTCCTCGAGCAGACCTGGCGCATCACGGATGCGCTACGCGCGCTCGCGCCGCACACGCCACAAGCGTATCGTGCAGGGACGCACGGGCCAGAGAACGGGCTGAAGCTGATGCGTGCTGATGGACGGGATTGGGCCGGTAATGTCGCTATCGCGCACGAGCACACGCACAAGATAGAGAGAAAGAAAGGAAAGAAATAAGGTTTAGACGTCCTGCAGGCCCTGCTCGGTCACCATAAACACCGCCTCATCATCGGGCAGGTTCGGAGCGTCCACGAGCTTCGCCACACGCGTGCCTTTCTTGCCGCGACGCAAGTAGATGCGGAACGTGCTGTTGTGTCCGACGATGTGACCGCCGATCGCCTCGGTGGGATCGCCGAAGAACGCGTCAGGTTTCGCCATGACCTGATTCGTCACGTACACCGCGCAGTTGTACATGTCCGCGAGCTTGCTCAGCACGTGCATGTGCTTGTTGATCTTCTGCTGGCGCTCCGCGAGCGTGCCGCGGCCGACGAACTCCGCGCGGAAGTGCGCGGTGAGCGAGTCGACGACGACGAGCTTCACGTTCAGACCGCTCTTGATGAGGTCCTCGACTTTTTCCGCAAGGAGCATCTGGTGGTCGCTGTTGTAGGCGCGCGCCACGCGGATGTTCTTGAGGACCTCTTTACCCTCGAGGTTCTTGCCGGTCGCGAACTGGATGATGCGCTCCGGACGGAACGTGTTCTCGGTGTCGATGAACACGGTCACAGCCGTAGGATCTTCGGCGTAGACGTTCACGGCGAGCTGGTGCGCGATCTGCGTCTTGGCGCTGCCGTACTGGCCGAAGCACTCGCTGATGCAACCGGTCTCGAACCCACCACCCAGGATGCGATCGAAATCCTTGACACCGGTCGTGATCTTCACGACCCGTGCGCGCTTCGCCATCAAGTCATCGCCGCTCGAGAATCCCATATCGAGCGATTCGCGCGCGGCGTGGATCAACTTGCGGGAGACCGCTTCGCTCATCCCCGTGACCTCGATGATCTCGGAGGGGCTCGCGACCGCGATGCTCAGGAGGTTATCGTAACCGACGGAAGCGAGCTTCTCGGCCGTCGCGGCACCCACGCCAGGCAGGTCCATCACCGTGACCTCCTTGGCGGTCTTCGCCTTGATCGGTGTCGGTTCCATCTCTTCCTCGAACATCAATTCCTGTTCCATCGGTGCGCCTTCATCGTTCTTATACTTTCTGGCCATCGTGATACCTCCTAGTATTCGCTCTCGTCCTGGCTCTCGGTGAGGACCAGGTATTCGTACGCCTTCTGCAGGATGAGCGTCGCCTTCGGGAGGTCGTTCACGCGCAGCTGGTTCGTGCCTTTCCACTCGCCGGACTTGTCCTTGTACCGGCGTTCGAACGAGACGGTCTTGTAGACTTCGGGCTGGCCCTCGCGGGTCGTCCCTTCGTTCTCCCAGATCGCGACCTGGATCGCGCCGGAACGGAAGCTCTTCAAGGGCATACGAGAAGATTCCTTGCTGTCTTTGCTGAAGCTATACGTCTTTTGCGGCGTCGCCGCCAGTTGGGGTTTTTGCATGTTCTCCACCACCTTGCTTTCGCGTCTTGTTTCAACCTCCTATGTCCCGACCGCATCTTCCTGCATTCCCGTTTGTGCGGGAAATGAAGGAAAACGAGGAACCGCAGGCGGACGTCGCGATCATGGCAAAGCGACGGATTCGCCCCAGCGGGGAACACCGGAGGGGGGTGTGTTGCCGTTCGACAACAAGGGATATGCGTCGGCAGTCGTTTAAATACGCCGCGCGAGGATGTCCAGTGGCGATTTTCGAGATTTTCCGACGAGAAACAAGGTGTCCAGTGCGAATAACCATTACAGAGTAGTTACCAATAGAAAGGTATATAAACCTTCAAAACCATACACCCCACATGGGCCTGCCGGAATTCGCAGAGGTCATCGACGATCTGCTTGAACAGACCGTCGTCGTGCTCGATGACGCCCACCCGGCGCTCCGGGACCCGGCAGGGTATGACACGCGACGCTACGGCGCGTGCGCCCGACTTGCGGACGGTACCTCACTCATCTACCTCAACCCGTTGCGCATCCGCACGAAAAGCGATCTTGAGGCGACTGCGGTCCACGAGCTGCTGCACGCGTACGGCAACGAGCTGATGGACGAAGACTACCATTGGGAGCAGTACATCGAAGACGAAGCGCAAGAGATCGTGCGCAAGCAGCCACAGCTCACGCAAGAGATCATCGACCGCCTGCATCTACGCGAGTTCTACGAATCGCTCGATTAGCACGAGACAGTCACTGACCGAGCTTCTCGAGATCATCGAGAGAGAGCACATCTTCCTCGACGACAAGGACCGAATCGTCACCCTTGCGCGCTTGCGGCATCGCCGCGACCGGCTCTTGCGCAGACGTTGCCGTACGCGCAGATTCGAACTTCTTCTCGAGATTCTC
>CAYNGK010000045.1:0-12862 GCA_964396935.1 uncultured Methanosarcinales archaeon
CTGGCACGACATCCCGACCTCCAGCACCACACCTGAAGACACCGTGAACGCGATCATCGAGATCCCGGAAGGCTCGAGCTGCAAGTACGAGTACGACAAGGAGTTCGGCATCATCCGCCTGGACCGGGTCCTGTACACGAGCACGCACTACCCGGCCGATTACGGCTTCATCCCGCAGACGTACGCGGACGACGACGACCCGCTCGACATCCTCATCCTGTGCCGCGAGCGCATCGTGCCGGGGGCGCTCGTGCGCGCGCGCGTCATCGGCGTGTTCCATATGGTGGATGGCGTGTCGATGGATGAGAAGATCCTCGCGGTGTGCGCTGACGACCCCGCGTACAAGGACATCACGAACGTCGACCAGCTGCCGGCGCATCTCGTGACGGAGATGACGCACTTCTTCGAGGTGTACAAGGAGCTCGAGGGCAAGAAGACGAAGGTGATGCAGTTCCAAGGCCGCGCGGACGCGCTGCGCATCATCAAGGAGTGCGTCGCGCGCTACAAGAAGAAGTTCGGGAAGGGAAAGAAAAAATAACCCGAGAGCGCTAACCGCCTTTCGACGATAAGTATTCCCGCAATCTCGCCCACCGATCAGCCTGGTTCGCGAGGTGCTCCTCAGGTGACCACTCAGCGACCGTTTTGTCGCACCCGTCCTTGATGAAGATCAACCCTAAGGGCGATTTCACGTGCGGCGCATCAGGGTCGCCGCGGCGCTCCGTGATCAAGCGGCCCGGGACGCGGCTCTCGAACAGTACCGGCTTCGCGGTCGTGCCGTCGTAGTACGCGACCGTCTCTATCCAGTATGCGCTCGTGTGCCCTTGGCGCGCAAGACCGATGAAATGGTCGAGACCGAGGCGATCGAGCTCTCGCTTCACCTGATGGTTGGGCCAGTCGCCAAGCGACGGGATACGGAATCCGGAATCATCCACGATCACGGGACGGCACAGCGTACTGTACGCAACGCGCGCCTTGTGCTTCGCGATCTCGTTCACATCATCGAGGTCCTCATCGATGTCGAGCGCGACCTGGCCGACGCGATAGCGGTCTCCCAAGGCTATCTGCGCGCCGTTGGCCTTGCCCTTGTTGCCGGTCGCGAACCAGAGGTCGGCGCTGTCAAGGTCGATGCGCGGATCTCGCACCTCGAGGTATTTCGCGCTTTGCCAGTAGCTCTCGATCGAACCGGGATTCCCGATCCTGCCGTCATTCCACCATCCGGGAAGTTCAGGCTGCGGGATGAATGCTGGCTGATGGAACGGTATCTTGCCAGGACCCCATCGCGCGCCGATACCCATCGTGCGGATCTCGAGCAGGCCATCCCCGATGAACGGCATGCCAAGACGTTGAGCGACGCGTCGGATCGCGATATCCTGATAGTGGTTGCCGCCAAACTCCTGAACAGCGTAATCGAGCCCTGAGTCGACGTTCGAGGGATTGTTGTCGTACACGTCCGCATAGTGCGTCGTGATCCACGCGAGCTCATCGGGATGCTGCGCGAAGTGCGCATAGTACGCATCCTCGTACAGGCCAAGGGCTTCCTCGAGGCCGAGCGCCCGATCACCCGCGCTCCAGACGATACGGTGTTCCCCGTAGAGCGCGTCCTGGTTCCGTTCGATCTCCCACTTGCGGACGCTGTACGCGCCTGGGCGACCTATGCGTATCCACTCGTCTGCTGCCATTCGTCAATCACCGACGGTGGTGCCGAGGCAGCAAAAGTTAAACATTTTCCTTAAAGCATATATATGAGGTTATACTATAACTCTCTATGGCCACCACCTACAGCCGAAAACTCATCCGTCTCTCCCCGACAACGAGCGTCGTCTCGCTGCCTGCCGCGTGGCTGCGCAAGCGCCGGATAGCGAAAGGCGCGACACTCACCGTCATCGACCGTGGCGACGCGCTTGTCGTGCAGCCAGTCAGCGCTCCGACGCGCAAGGACGCGAGCATCGACATCAGCGGTCTCACGGAGCGAGAGATGTGGCTCGCCATCGATGCCGCATACGTCGCAGGGAACGACCGCATCATCATCAGCACGCGCGATCGCGCGCAAGCGACACGCATGGAGCGCGTCAGCCAGTACTTCCCCGGTTTCATCGTCGATGAGGAACGCGCAGGCGTAGTCACCCTGCGTGATATGGCGGGCGAACCGGCCTCAGATATCGCGAGCATCATCGCGCACGTCAGCCATGCGACGATCGCACTCCTCGAGGACGCGCGCACAGCCATCGACCGGCGGGAGTGGAACGCTCTGAAGGACGCGAAGCGACGTGACTGCCACATCAACGCGTATGTGAGCCTCGCGCTGCGCCAGCTCGGGAAGCAAGGCCACGAGCATCCTGGGCCGGTCCACACGCGCATCGTGCTCCTTGAGAGCATCGCTGATCGCGTCTGCGCGCTGCTCATCGCTCTTGGTGCCGCTCGGCGCGCGGATGCGCGTACACGCGAGCTGATCGACGGGTTGCGCGATGCGTACCGCACCGCATCGCAAGCAACCACCACTCTCACGCCATTCGAGAAAGAACTCGCGCGCCTGCGTGCGACGGTCGAGCACCTGCCCCCGCTCGTGGCAGTCCGAGCCGCGTCGTTGCTTGACGCGCTATGGGACCTCGCGGAGCGTGATGCCATCGCGCGCTTCGACACGAAGTGAGCGCCAACCAGTGCACATTGACAGGAACGCATAAAAGATGCGCGAGACTCCTAAACGGGATATGGAGCAGGAGAGACCACCCACCGGCCGCCGACGCCTCGCCGGCGCTGGTGCGTTCACGATAGGCACGATCGCTGGCGCCGTCAATGAAGCGATGTTCCCTGGCGAGTTCCTTGGTGAGACTCCCGTCTCCACATCGCTCGTCTACGGCGCGATCGGCGGCGGCATCATCTTACCGATGTTCCAGCGCGTCGTGCCGCCCTATTCGATCGGAGAACGCGGCGTGTTCACGGTCGCGAACGCAGCGGGTCTTCTCACGGGCACCATACTGGTGCGCGCGATACGCCAGTACCTCTAGAGCATCACGTCTTGCGCTTCTTCGCGGCCGGCTTGCTGTGCGTCTCGCCCAACAGGCACGCGGGTACGGCGACGTGGGCGTGCTCCTTGTACGCGATCCACGCCTGGTAGTTCTTCACGATGCTCGGGAACAGCCCCTTGAGCGCGCGCACCGTCACGTGGAAATCGTGCGGGCTCGCCGCCACGACGTACAGGAGGAGATCCCAGCCACCAAGCGTCTTCGCGCTGCGGATCACGCTCGGGTCCATATCGAGGAATTCCTCGAGGGTCGCCTCGTTCTCGGGCGTGAACATCTTCGTCTCGATCGTGTACGTGTACCATTGCAGGCCTAAAAGCGTCAGGTCGGCGGCGATCGTGAAGCGGCGGATGACGCCGCTCGACACGAGGCGCTTGATGCGGTACGCGACCGCGTCCGCGCTCATCCCGACCGCGGTGCCGATCACGTACGTGCTCGCGCGGCAATCCTTGCCGAGTTCTGCGAGGATGCGCAGGTCGGTCGCGTCGAGTTCTATTTTGTCGACTGGCGGCCGTTCGCTCGAACGCACGCGCTTCTCGTCCGATAAGAGCCGCGGGAACGCGGTGTGACCGTACTGCTTGATGATCTCGACCTTGTCCTTCTCGAGGATGATGTCCGGGTATCGCTGCGCGATATCGAGCACGAGGTCGTCGAACTCCTGCAACGAGCGCGCCAGGAGCACGACCTCGAGATCCCACCGGTCGCTGTACTCGATGACGGAGCGCACGTTCGGGTGCGCTGCGAGAAACGCGATGAGCGCATCCTGCTGCTTCTGCGCCATATCGTCGATGAGCAGGAACACGTGGAAGGTGTAAAAGCCGAGACGGCCGAAGTCGAGCTGCGGCACGAAGCCGAGGATGATCTCCTGCTCCTGCATACGGCGGATGCGGTACTCGACCGCGTCACGCGAGAGGCGCACCTGCTTGGCGACCTGCGTGAGCGGTTGGCGCGCGTCAGTGGCGAGCAGCGAGAGGATGCGCTTGTCCTTGACGTCGAGTTGCGGCAGTTCGCGTACGCGCGAGAGATCGATACGTCCAACCATCGCGTCGGGACACCGCGTTTCATTTAAGTGGTTATCGGTGAAAACGGAAAAACGGCAAAGAGAGTTCTCATAGAAGGCACCGTACCTACAGCAACCCAACAAGAGAATGGGGGTCACACCTATGGCACCACAATTCAAAGGATTTGGCGGCGATCGTTCGGAACTCGAGGAGCGAACGAGCCAGCGCCCCACGAAGGACGACAACCCGCTCAATATGGATATCCCGATGCGGATCCCAAAGCTCGTGTTTAGCGGCCTCGCGGCAGCGGTCATCGCGTGGGGATCGTGGTTCTACGTCCCCAACGGCAACGAGGCAACGGTGACGCGGTTCGGCCGATACGTCCGCTCGGAAGGACCGGGCATCCACCTGAAGCTCCCGCTCGCAGAGACAGCACGCAAGTTCAGCGTGACGGAGATCGTCCGTATGGAGATCGGCTACAAGACCATCAAGGGTTCCGAACCTCCGCAGTACGAGGAATTCATCGAGGAATCGCAGATGCTCACCGGCGACGAGAACATCGTGCAGGTGGATCTCGCGCTCCAGACGAGGATCGTCGATCCTATCGCGCACCAGTACAGCCTCGCCGACCCCCTGGGGACGCTGCGTGACGCGGCGCAAGCGACAACAAGGCTCCACATCGGCAACAACGGCATCGACAAGGCGCTCACCGAAGGCAAACTGGAGCTCCAGATGGCGATCAACCGATCGCTACAGGACCTCGCGAACCAGTACAATATGGGCCGCGAGATAACGGTCCAGCTCCAGGACATCGATCCACCCAAGGATGTCGAAGCTTCATTCCGTGAAGTGCAAAACGCGAAGGAACGCCGCGAGCAGAAGGTCAACAACGCGAAATCGTACGAGAACGAGAATCTCCCCAAAGCGCGCGGTGAAGCGGCGAAGATGATCGAGCAAGCGAAAGGGTATGCAGCGACCGTCACCGGTCAGGCCGAAGGGGATCGCGATCGCTTCAACGCCATCCTCGCGGAATACCGTAAGGCCCCGGCGATCACCCGAGAACGCATCTACATCGAGGCGATGCAAGCGGTGTACCCGAGCCTAGACAAGCGCATCATCGACGGGCAGAAGGTGTTCCCTGTGCTCGGTCTCGATCAGAAGAAGGAGTGATACCTATGAAACTCAAACACCTTATCGTCGGAACAGGCATCGGACTCTTCGGCCTGATGGGCGCCTGCGCGAGCACCTACACCGTCAGCGAAACGCAGCACGCGGTCGTCGAGCGTGTCGGCAACGCCAAGCGCATCGTCGTGAACGTGCACCAACCCGGCATCACGAAGGAAGCGGACGTCGTCGATCCGGAAGCGAAGGCCCAGCTGGCGGCGCTCCACGCGAAATACGACGCCCGGGGAATCGAGATATCCGTCGGTGCTGGATTATACTTCAAGGTACCGTTCTTCGACAACGTCACCTACCAGGATGCGCGCTACCTCGAGTACGATATCGCGCCACGCGAGGTCGTGACACGGGACAAGAAGAAGATCGTGACGGACGTGTACGCGCGATGGCGCATCTGGGATCCGCTGCAGTTCAAGCTGAGCGCACGCAACGAGACCGGGATGAAGGCGCGGCTGGACGACGTCATCTACAACCGGTTCAACGAGATAGCGGGCCAGAACAACGCGGTCGAGCTCATCCGTTCGGACAACACGATCGTCGAGGCGTATCCCGAACTCCATCTGGAGGCCGTCGAACGAGGACGGGAAGCGGTGATGGGGCAGATCACGCAAAAGAGCGACGAGGACGTGAAGGAGAAGTACGGCACCACCATCGCCGACGTACGGATGAAGCGCGCGGACTTGCCGGAATCGAACAAGAAGAGCGTCTTCGACCGCATGCGCGCGGAGCGGGAGCGCATCTTCAAGGGGTTCGATAGCGAGGGAGATTCGCTCTACAACAGTATGACGGCTGCGACCGAGCGACAAGTCTCGGAGATCAAGGCGGCTGCATACAAGGAAGCGGAAGCGATCAAGGGGACCGCCGATGCGCAAGCCACCCGCATCTATGCGGAAGCATACAGCAAGGATCCGGAGTTCTTCCAGTTCTGGAGGACGATGGAGGCGTACAAGGGCGGCGTGCTTGACGGTTCGCAGACGGTGCTTGACACGGACAGCGCGTTCCTCAAGTACCTCAAAGGCCCCAACGGGAAATAAGGACGTCCTGGTTTTCCTCCCTTTTTTCTCAGTCCACATTCATCGTCATAAGCGCTTTCTCCTGCGCGAGCTCGTCGATGACGTGGAGCACCTGCTTGTCGAGGATGTGGTGGCGATGCTCGATCGTCTCGACGAATTCCTCCGCGTCCTTGATGGTCCGAAAGATGCAGTCGGCGAGGAAATCAAAGCCGTTGTTGACACGCAAGAGACAGTTGACCTGCTCGTGCTCGAGCAAGTAGCTGCGCAACGCGGCACGCGATGCGGGATCGACGCGCAAGAGGAGTTGCGCACGGATCGGGAACCCGAGACGCGCGAAATCCATCAGCGCGGTGAAGCGCCTGATCGCCGAGCTCTCGCGCGAGCGGACACGGTCGAAGATCGTGCTCACGGGGATGCCAGTATGCTTGCTGATGGTGGTCAGGTTCATACGCGCGTCCCTGCGCAGGTGCTGGATGATGCGTAAGTCGCTTACGGCCATAGTGGACCTCGTTCGATTAGTGGCTGGGTGCTCGACAGAACGCATAGAAGTATCGGCGAGAATAATCAACGGTTCGGTTGATTTTTCGCACGATTTATAAAGATGACACGACTCCCGAGTGGTATGAATCTTGAGCCGCTCAGGGGCCTGGCCGCGGGCAAGAGCATCACGAGCGCGATCGTCGATCTGCTCCTTATGGCGCAACCACTCACCGCCAAGCAGATCTATTACCAGCTCAAGAAACGACAGAGCCGAACAGCGACGTACCAGGCGGTGCATAAGCAGCTCAAGACGCTCCTGGAAGAGGGCATCCTGAAGAAAGAGGATCTCGAGTATCAAGTCAACCCACGTTGGCTCGAGGAGATTGAACTGCTCACCCGCGATATGAGAAAACGCATCCAGAGCCGGGAACGGGTCGTGAAGGAGTTCGAGCGGAAGGAACGGCGCTTCAACGGCCAAGGATGCGGCATCAAGGTCATCTCCTTCGACCTGGGTGGTGCGCTGTTCGATAACCACTACGACGAGCTCCTCTGGAGGACAGAGATACCGCGCCAGTACGCGCAACGATACAAAATCTCGCACGAAGAAGCGTTCGAACGCGTCACAGCAGAATACCGTCGATTGTGGGGCAAGATAGAAGGGTGGCGCGACCCCGTGTTCTGGCTCAAGCACTTCGACATCGAATGCACCCTGCACGAGCTGACGAAAGATATCCAGCAACACATCAAGCCATACCACGACGTCCTGCCGCTGATACGGAAGCTCTCGAAACGATACCACCTCGTCATCACGACCCACGCGCAACGCAACATCATCGAACAGAAACTGGATCGCGCCGGCATCCGGCACCACTTCCTCAAAGTCTATAGTATGGGACAGGACTTCAGCAAGATGACGAAGGACGCGGAAATCTACAAGGAGATCTGCGCGGACCTCGGAGTCGAGCCGGATGAAGTAGTGCACATCGGCAATAAGCACGACCTCGACTATCTCGTCCCGACAGAAATCGGTATGCGCGCATTCCTCATCGATCGCGTCGGCGACAGAAAAGATGTCTTCGTCATCCGAGACCTGTACGAACTGGAAGAGAAGCTGCTGGAGGCAGAGAACCAATGATAAAAGTGATCTCGTTCGATCTGGACGATACGTTGAGCGATTCTCGATTCGACAAGCTCCTATGGGACGTGGAGATTCCGCAATCTTACGCTAAAGAACACGGCATCACATTTGAGGAAGCAAACCAGCACGTTCAGAACGAATACACCGCGCTGTGGGGAACTGCCATAGGAGATTGGAGAGATGCTTCATTCTGGCTCAAACACTTCAAATTAAAGACTACCTGGGAGGAACTACTCCAACTTCTGGAAAGCGAGATAATGCACTTCGACGACACCGTCCCCGTACTCGAGGAGTTATCAAAAGAATTCAAACTCATCATCATTTCAAATGCCGAACGTAAGTTTCTCGATGCAAAGCTTCGATTGAACAACATAGAACGATTTTTTTACAAGACGTATTCGGCGTCGTCCGACTTCAACCTCAAAGATAAGAGCACGGAAGCATACAAGAAAGTGCTCGAGGATCTCCAGATAACGCCGGAAGAAATAATCCACGTGGGCGATGATAAGACTGCTGACGTAGAAACACCGAAAAAAATCGGCATTCGTGCATTCCTCATCAGCAGAGACGGCAAAACACCGAACGCCGATTTCACCAACTTAATCGAATTCAAAAAACACATTGTTGATTCGTTCAAGTAAACACCGATGAGTCAGGAGACAAAAATGGTAACACGAGACCGCCTCGAAGAAGTAATCAAGACGTACGGTACTGCGTGGGAAACACGCGATCCTGACCTCATCACGACGATTTTCACGCCGGATGCCACCTATCACGAACGTGCGTTCAAAGAAGCCCATAAAACACGCAAAGGAATTCGACAGTATTGGATTGATAAAGTCGTAGGCGAACAAGAAAACATTCGATTCACTCTCCTCCACACATATCAAGATGGAAATACGGCCATCGCCGAATGGGAAGCAGAATTCGATAAACTGAGAAAGGGAGAACACACCCGTATGCGCGAAGTGGCGATTCTCGAATTCGAGGGCGATCTGATCAAGTCGCTGCGCGAATACTGGCAGGCCGAGAATACACTGCGCTGAATGTTACGGCGCGTGTTTTCGGTAGCCAACCGCAACGCCGCGAGTATACTTTCGAATGCCTGCCCGATACCTCTCTTTTGACGAGAGAATATATAAATATTAAGGGGTTTTCTGTTCTCATGCCACGTACCCGTACGCGCCAGCAGGAAGTCATCGACAAAATCAAAGGCACCATCGCTGAAGAACTCTTCATTCAATTACATACTGATGTGGGTTGTTTGGTCTTTCGTTCTGGTACGGAGTTTCTCTATCCGAACCTCTATCTTACTTCGCAACTGAAGAAGAATCTATTCAGAGAAGGACGTATGGAGCAACACATAGATGCTGCTGCAGAGACTATTGCATCACTACTGCAAGAGACCAGCGCACAGGAATTCAGGGAGGATAAGAAGTTTAGAACGAAGATCCGCAGTGAGCATTTCTATCCGAAACCATTGGATAGAGAGATCTATTCAACACCTGACTTCACAATAATCACTAGGGCGGGACTTGTAGCACAAATAGAGGTAAAATATCGGACAACAGGAATATTAGATCAAAACGAACTGGATAAGTATTTGCAATTCCACCCGTATGCGATACTTTTCATATTTACTGAGCAAGAACCCTACATTAACATATATGTACCGTGTGATGGAAAAAGAATTTCCGTAGCCGCATCAAAGGAACAAAAAGATGCAGACGCTCGGCGAATAGAACTGATACACGAGATAGATAATTTAGGGGATTACTCCATAGAAAAACTGGAAGAAGTACATCAGTTGGATAAGAAACTCTCAGACGCCGTCTACGAACCAAAACGAGAGTACGCTAAGAACTTCCTTGTGCATAGTCGTCGAAATATTGCTGAATTGCGGGCGAAAGACGTCACTGATGACGAAATACCGATCTCGGTAAGGCTTCCTGATTTCAGCGTCGATGCCGACCTTGCCGAGATAAACACCATATCCTACCCGCTGTCCACACTAAAGAGGTGTGCGGAAATTCTTAATGCTATCAAAGGACCACTTGATGAACTTTATAAGAAATCTCCGACGTGATCTATGAAGCCGTTAACGCTGAGTTTTGCCCCTTCAGAAGGTTGGCGCCCACCAGGTTCTAAACGAAAAGATGACTGGCGAGTACTACGGCAGAAAATACTCGAACGCAACGACTACACCTGTCAATATTGTGGGTTCAGAGCAACTAAATACCAGATCGTCCATCATATCAACGGCATGGCAACGGACGACGATGAACGCAACCTCACCGTTATTTGCCCGCTGTGTAATCTCATAGAGCACGCGGGATGGGGGACGAGTGTGGTAGAAAATGTTGACATATATGAGCACTCCAGTTATTCGCAGGTTGAAATCGTTCAAATAACGAGAAAGATGCGAGCGGCGGGGGAGTCCGATGAGACGATCATACAAGTTCTTGGCCTCAGAGGAAAAACGTCATTCGTTACAGATCAGCAAACACTGAACAGGCTCTTCGGATTTGTCACGGCGCGTCACCCAAAAGGAGGGTATAATGTACGTGCGCTTCAACACGGATACTTAAACGAAAAAGGCTAGCCCAACGAGGCCCCCCTCCCGACACCTCTCAGCTCCTCGGAGACCAGGACCCGCCCCTTTCTTTTACACTGGGACGGGCGAGTTGGTGATATGATGCCTGCTATCGCAAAGAAATCGAAAATTTGATAAGTGTTGGGGTCATATTTATGACCCTCGTGGTGTTCAAAAAAATAGAACGATATTTCAGAGAAAAAGCGGAACGAAATAGGTTGGAAAAAGCGCGGTTTTTGTACACTATAGGCCTATCTCATTCAACGAATCGTTCTTATGAGATGGCGCTTGAATACTATACTCGGGTTTTAGAGTTAAATCCCAATCATGCAGATGCCCTCGGCAGTATAGGCGGGATATTGCTTGAACGTGGAAAACCTAAAGAAGCGCTGAAATTTTTTGATAGATCTTTAAGTATTAACCCCCACGATAAGCTTGTTTTGATAGATAAGGGACATGCATTAAACAAATTAAAAAGATATGAAGAAGCAATACAATGTCTTTCTGAGTCTTTAGGATTACGCTCGAAGCTATTGAGCAAGTCTACTAACAATTTTTTAGAGGTCGAAGCGTTAATGGCTTTAGGGAGCTCTTTCAAAAGAATGAAGCTGTACGACGCGACCATCCCCGTCTATGATCAAGTTCTATCGATCGAACCTAAAAATACCGACGCGCTATTTAACAAAGCGACTAGTTTGATGGGGTTGCACCGTGATGATGAATTGTTACTCTGTTTAAATAAAATATTAGAAATAAATCCCGGGGATAAAGAAGTAGTCGCCCTCCTCAAAGACTTGAAGACGGGCTCGAGCGATTTCTACCAGATGCACAAGAAGAAATCACGCGACCCCTCAAGAAGGAGATAGTGAACGTGCGTATTGAGCAGATCGGTGTGGTTCGCTACAATCCCCCACGTTAAGATAACAACAAATCTACATCATACAGCACAGTCATTGCTTTGCACTCGCGTACATCGGAACTGCAATCACTAGCCTCAAGACCGTTTATCGGATAACCCTGCGTTTTGCCTTTTCTTCGCGAGCCATCACCTCCGCGCTATCCGGTTGTCCTACATCGCCCCCCACAGCAACCCTTAAATACCCCCCGGCAACCCTTCGCTTAGGCATTTTCCCGTCGAGAAACTCTTCCCTATGAACCCTGGCCAGCAATCCAAGCCGTCCGACTACGGTGCGTCGAGCATCACCGTCCTGGAAGGGTTGGAAGCAGTACGAAAACGCCCGGGGATGTACATCGGCTCCACCGGGCCGGTGGGCCTGCACCATTGCGTCTACGAGCTCGTGGACAACAGCATCGACGAGGCGATGGCCGGCCACTGCAACAAGATCATCGTCACGCTCCACAAGGACGGCTCGTGCGGCGTTGAGGACAACGGCCGCGGGATCCCGACCGACATCCATCCGCAATTGAAGATCAGCGCGGCGGAAGTCGCGCTCACCAAGCTGCACGCGGGCGGCAAGTTCGACAAGAACTCGTACAAGGTCTCCGGCGGCTTGCACGGTGTCGGAGTCAGCGTTGTCAATGCCCTCTCCGTCAAGGTGGATGTCACGATCAAGCGCGACGGCAAGGTCCACGAGGTCCAGTTCATCAACGGTGGTCACACGGTCGCGCCATTGCACGTCACGGGCGACACGCCAGAGCGCGGCACGACCGTGCGCTTCTGGCCGGACGCGAGCATCTTCACCGAGACCGTCACGTTCCACTACGAGACGCTCCAGCACCGCCTGCGCGAGCTCGCGTTCCTCAACAAGGGACTCACGATCACGCTCACGGACGAGCGCGAGGGCCACGAGAAGAGCGCGACGTTCTACTTCGAGGGCGGGATCACGAGCTACGTCGAGTGGCTCAACACCGGGAAGAAACCGCTGCACGCGCCGATCTCGTTTAGCAAGGCGCGCGACGGCATCGAGGCCGACGTGTGCTTGCAATGGACGGACGCGTACAGCGAGAGCATCTCGTCGTTCGTGAACAACATCAACACGATCGAAGGCGGGACCCACCTCGCCGGCTTCAAGGCGGCATTGACGCGCAGCGTCAACAAGTACGCGGCGGAGAAGAACCTCCTGCCAAAAGACGTGAACTCGCTTGTGGGCGAGGATATGCTCGAGGGGCTCACGGCCGTCATCAGCGTGCGCGTGCCCGAACCGCAGTTCGAGGGCCAGACCAAGGCGAAGCTCGGCAATAGCGCCGTGAAGGGTGTCGTGGAAGGGCTTGTTGGCGAGTCGCTCGAGACGTACTTCCAGGAGCACCCGTCGGTCGCGAAGGAAGTGGTCAGCAAGATCGCGCAGGCGGCGCTCGCGCGTGAGGCCGCGCGCAAGGCGCGCGATATGACGCGCCGCAAGTCGGCGCTCGACAGCGCGTCGCTACCGGGCAAGCTCGCGGATTGCCAGGAGAAGGACCCGGCGAAGTGCGAGCTGTTC
>CAYNGK010000046.1:0-11942 GCA_964396935.1 uncultured Methanosarcinales archaeon
ATCGAAGCGGTGACCTGCCCGACGTGCGAGGAAGCCATCGCGATGGGCCTCTTGACGGGTGAGATCGACAGCGAAGGCCACGCGATCGTGCACAACGACGCGAACATCAACTACACGGTGAGCCTCGCGAGCTACGAGATGTACGCGCTCCTGATCGAGGATCAGGTGCTGTTCGACAGCGACAGCGCGGATGTCGCGGCGTTTGGCGGCGAGACCGAGCTCTCGGTCGAGGTGCCTGCGTGCACGTACCAGATCGACCTCGTGTGCGGCTCACCGCTGCCGTTCGCGCCGCTGTACGGCGACCGCGTGATCGACTTCGACTTCGCGAACCAGGAAGGCGCGTTCTGCGTGCCGACGGGCCACGAAGACGAGGTCACGGTTGACCTGAGCATCGGTGACGGATTCCCGCAAGGGGCCGACTACGTGTTCGCGTGCGACGCGCAAGGATTCGTGCCGACCGGGTACTACTGGTACTTCGGCGACGGCCAGATCCAGCCCAACAGCCCCAACGACAATGTGTGGCACACCTACACGGCGAACGGTGACTACATCGTCGCGTGCACCGCGACCAACGGCACCACCTGGCAGACCGACACGCTCCTCGTGAGCGTGGAAGGCATCGTCGACCCGTCGGTCACGGTGTCGGTCGATCCAGAGTACCCGCAGGGTCCGGCGTACGTGTTCCTGTGCGAGGCTGACGGCTTCACGCCGCTTGGCTACGATTGGGACTTCGGCGATGGCGAGTACCTGTACGACCAGTTGACCGCGGATGTGTACCATGAGTTCTCGGCGAACGGCGAGTACACGGTGACGTGCACCGCGTCTGACGGCGAGACGACCGAGTCGGGCAATGTCCAGGCTGTGGTCGAGACGTGCGGTGAGTATGAGCTGCTCATCACGCAAGTCGACCCCAACCCTGCCGCGCCTGAAGCGCCGTTCACGGTGAGCGGTACGCTCACGGTCGGCGGCTTGCCGGTGGAGACCGAGACCGTCGCGATCGCGTTCGATGAGGCCTCGCAGGACGCGAGCGTCTTTATGGGCGCGTGGCTTGGCGGCTTCAACGCACCGACTACGCCGGGCGAGTACTTGGTGAGCGCGTCGTTCAATGGCACGTGCGGTGAACCCGTCACGGCCAGCACGACGCTGTTCGTCGAGGTTCCCCAGCAGGAAGGCGGTGACGGCGAAGACGAGCTCTTCCAGACGGAGAGCGTCGAGCAGCCGCTCGCGGGCAGCCCGGAGAGCAACAGCCACGGCGGTTGCGCGTGGGGCTACCACGAGTCTGACGGTATGTGCGTGAAGGACGCGCCCGTGGTGAACACCTTGGCGTTCGACGGCGGCGATGTTGCCGGCGGAAACGGCGACGGCGGACTTCTCCCTGAGGAGAGCTTGACCGAAGACGGCCTCCCGACTGAAGGCGACGACACCTCTGGCGACCTGCTCACCGGCGCGGTGATCGGCGGCGGGCTCCTGACTTGGAGCTGGTTGCTGGTCCTGATCGCGATCGTCGCGATCTTGGGCGGCGCATACTGGTGGCAGCAGCGATAAGGCCGACAGTTCCTCTTTTCTCACCTTCCTCATTTTTTCTCAGTCCTCTGCTGATTCGGGTCGGTCGGTATCATCCGGGCCAAGGCAGGTATCCTCGAGGATACTGCGCAAACAGGGAGCGAACAAGGGTCCAATGCAAGTATCACTCTCGTCGGTGGACACCAGTAAATTTATATATCAAGGAAGCGCACCCCCCTACCGGGGTTGTGGCCCGTCGAGGGGTGAGAACTATGCGCATCGCGGCGCGTTCTCGCATCCGACCCGGGCGAAAACGTATACGGGATATAGCACATATACGCAGGATACGTATACTCCAGAAGAATACTACCATAAGCGAAACGTTTAAATACGTCCTAGTTAAACTAACTACGAACGAGTGGTGAAAACCAACTCGACGACGGAAGGGGGCCGCCGGGACAGCCGGTCCGTAGAGGCTCCATAATTGGGGGTTAGGAGCATGCATCGTATCACAAGTCAGCCACAGGTCGCCTGCATCGTCCTGCCTACGTATAACGAGGCAGGAAACATCCAGCGCCATCTCGATCGCATCTTCGAAGCAGTAGAGAACAGCGAACGGACGCACGCAACGACCTACCACGTCCTTGTTGTCGATGACAACAGTCCTGACGGGACCGCGCGGATCGTCCAAGCGTATCGACGTCACAATCCTCGCGTGCACCTCCTTTTGCGCAAGCAGAAGGCCGGCCTTGGCGCCGCGTACACGCACGGCATCCAGCACGCCCTGCGCACCATAGCTCCAGACGTCGTCTATGAGATGGACTCAGATGGTCAGCACGACCCCAAGGACCTCTTGCGGTTGCTTGACGCCATCCACGCCGGTGCGGATCTCGCGATCGGTTCCCGCTATATCAAAGGAGGCCACATCACCCGCGGATGGGGCCTGCACCGCCGCCTCACGAGCCTGTGCGCACGTACGGTGACCCGCGCGCTCCTGGGCCTGGGCCGTGTCAAGGATGTCAGCGGCGGCTATCGCGCGTTCCGCGCCGACGCCTTGCGCAAGGTGGACTGGGCCGCGCTACGCGTCAAGGGGTACGCGTTCCAAGCGGTGCTCCTGGAGGAGATCATCTTCAACAAAGGCATCGTCACCGAAGTGCCCATCGAGTTCGGCACGCGGGAGAGCGGCGCGAGCAAGATGCGTGTGCAGGATATGATCGAGGGATTCCTCATCTGCGCACGTGTACGCAGCAAGCGCGTATTCAACATCGGTGTCCGGCGAAAAGAAGCGCCCAGCGACATCTGAGGGCAGACCATATGACGCGTCAACACCACACCGAAGCAGACCGAGCGCGATTGCGCGCACGCATCAAGGAAGCGGCCTACTTCGGCATCGTGGGGGGCACCGGCACGGTGCTCAACACCGCGATCCTGTGGTTGCTCACGACGTTTGGTGGTTGGCATTACCTTCTCGCGAGCCTCGCCGCGACGGAAGCGGCGATCGTCTCGAACTTCTTCGGAAACCAGTATCTCACGTTCCGCGACCGACGCACGGACACGAGCCTGACGCAGAAGTTCCTGCGATTCCAGCTCATCAGCCTCGTGACGGTGGTAGGGACACTCATCATCCTCTGGGCGCTCACGAACCTGTTCGGGACGGGCACGCACAACGGACTGCTCATCGTGTGGAACCTCATCGCGATCGCGGCGATGTTCGTCGCGAACTACGCGCTCAACCACCGCATCACGTGGAGCGAGAAGCACACGCAACAGCGACCCATCAAGGCCAGCGTCCGAAACCGCATGGCCGGCAAGAGCATCATCATCCTCGCGCTCGCGCTCCTGCTGAGCGTCGGCGCCGTATCGGCGGATATCGTCGCGACGAGCCAGATGGGATACCACCCGGCGAGCAACAAGCAGGTCGTGGTGTACACGATCGATTCGCACGCGACCAGCGGCACGTTCGAGATCCGCGATGTCACAACTAATACGGTTCGCTACAGCGAAGCACTGATACGGCCGCGAATGGCGAATGGGAGCATCACGACATGTCAGGGCGGGCTTGCTTGCCTTGTCGGCAACTTCACGGCGTTCAGCGGCACCCAAGGCCCGTACTACATCACCGTCTCGACCGACACGGACGTCTCGCGGCCGTTCGACATCGGGACCGATATCTATACGGGCAATGTCGACGTGCTCTCAGAGTTCTTCGAGGTGCAACGCCAGCAGGGCAGCGCATACCACGCGGACCAGCGCAGCTTCGCGAACCCGACGTTCACGGATATGGCGGACGGCAGCTTCATCATGGTCGCCGATCAGGCATCACTCACGCTCATCCGTCTCGGTCACGCGTACCGACGCAATCCGGCGATGTTCACCGGCGACGCCAGTGTCCCGGACACGATCCGGCGCTACGCGGACTACCTCGCGAGCCTCCAGGGCGTGCAGGTCACGGTCGGCAACGCGCCTGGCGCGGTGCGCTTGGGCGAGTCGATGGTCATCGCGACCGCGTTCGTGCCCGGACCGACGAACCTGACGACCCTCGGCATCTACAAGGACAAGGGGGATCTCGTCCCAGACCAGACGGTCCCCGTCACGAGCCTGTGCGGCGCGGATAATGGAACGCCGCAATGGGACACTTGCATCAATGATTCCGCATTCTACTACAAGTGCCAGATCGACGAGCCGTGCCTGAACATCACGCTCGATCCGGCGCAGATCGGCACCATCCAATCGAACGTGAACGGCTACGCGGTCTCCCGTGGCTGGTACTACGAGTTCGGCTGCTATCCAGACAGTCCGCTTGACGCACCGACCTTCATCGCGACCGTCGACCCGTGCCAGGTGTTCATCTCCGACACGAGCCGCGCGTACACCGCCGAAGCCCTGCTCGGATTCCTCGAGGCGATTCCTGCAGTGAACGATCAGGATCCGGCGGCAGCGCAAGCGCTCTTCGAACGCGCACGCTCCACATACCAGTACATCAAGGACACGTATCCAGCGTTCACAGCGGGCGATAGCGATACCGGCTTCTACGGCGCCGCGCTGTTCCTCCTGTACGACTACACGGGCAACGTGACGTACCTCCAGGAGGCACACGCACTGCGCGGTGTCGTGAGCGTCGACCTCAAAGCGGACTCGACCAAGGGCAACGAGTTCTACTGGGAGGAGTACATCACGCACAAGGACGCGCTCCTCGCCAACGGCCTGCCGTACCTGTTTGGCACCCAGGATCCGGCGATGGAAGGGCGGTTCTTCGGCAAGATCGTCTACACCGACTACAGCAACCACAGCATCTTCTCGCTGGACCGCACGGGCGAACGCGTCTACCAGGACGGGTTGCACAACCGCTACCAGAACAGCCGCGGCATGCTCATCGAGGGCCTGCTCGCGGCGAAGACGTTCGACACGGTCCCGACGAGCGCCGCGGGGATCACGACCGAGGTCGCTGACGCGCAGCTTGCATGGGTCACGGGCATGAACGCGGTCCAGGACGGGGTCGCGTTCAACGCCAGTCTCACGTCATACAGCTTCATCTTCGGCATCGGCGTCGACCAACCCCAGGAGTTCCACAGTCGCTACCTATTGGATACCGGATACCGCTCGGCAAGCGCCGGCACCGTGATCGGCGCCCGCGGCACCGGGAAGCTCTTCTGTCCCAACACGAGCGGATGCGCGAGCACGGACCAGTTCGAATACCTGGACGGCAAGACGGTCATTTTGGGCCAGACGCTCGGCGCGCAGGGCAACCGGTGGCGCAATGAGACGCCGGTGCAGGAATGGGACCGCACGAAGACGCTCGCGAACGGGTCGCCGTTCGTCATCCCCGGCTGGATCAACGGCGCATACGATCTCGAGCCGTACCTGGGCGGTGACGTGGACGATATCTACAATTACCGCGACAACCTCGACACGTACGAGTACACCGAGACCACGAACGAGATCGTCTCAGCGGCGATCGAGCTCTTCGCATACCTCGACGCGCAGCGCAACGGCATCGCCCCGCACCCGGGCGTCCTCTTCAACGAGAGCGCCTTGCAGGATGCGGCAGTCACGATCACCACCACCCCGGCCAACGCCGACGTGTACCTCAACGGCACGCACGTCGGCTCGACCACCGGGGGCTCGCTCGATATCACGACCGCGCCAGGCACGTATGAGCTCATCGTCTCGAAAGCGAACCACGCCACCGACACGCGCACGATCGCGCTCTCCCCTGGCGTGAACCCGACCATCCACATCGACCTCGTGGCGAATCCTGTCGATAACGGGACGCTTGCTCTGTACACCACGCCTGGCGGGGCGATCATCTACATTGACAGCGTCTACGCGTTCACCACCCTGGTTGACGGTAGCGGCAACATCTCGCTTGTGCCGGGCACGTACAATCTCCTCGTGGGCAAGGACAATTACACCGTCTATAACGCCTCGGCAACCATCAGCGAAGGCGCGACGCTCACCCGCACCATTACCCTCTACCCGCTCAACGCGACGCTCAATATCACCACCGCGCCGGCGGGCGCGGCCATCAGCATCGATGGCCTCCCGGCAGGGAGTGCACCAGTGATCGCCGAGCTCACGCCCGGCACGCACATGATCGCGGCAGCGCTGGACGGATACGTCACGAATCTCACGACCATCACGCTCTTCGCAGCGCAGGAGCTCAACCTCCCCCTCACGCTCGCGCCCGTCCCCTCGACGATCACGGCGAATGGCACGAATCACACGGGGAACCTGCTTGAGACGCACAGCGCGCGCTACAGCCTCACGCTCAGCACATCGGGCGCCGTCTCATGGTATCTCAACGGCACGCTCGCCCAACAGGACGCGAGCGGCACCGCGCACACATTCATCTTCACGCCCAACATCTTCAACACAAGCGGTCTCGACCAGTACACTGTTCTCGCGGTGACTCCGGCGGGTAACGTCTCGTGGGATGTGATGGTCGAGAACCTGCTCAACCCGTATTTCCAAGGGGACTTCGGCGCCGATCTGGCGACGATCCACGTCTTCACGAACAACAACGCACGCAACTACACGCACGCCAACGTCACGGTCGTTACGGAGAACGGCGCGAGCACGGTGATCGAGCTCGAGGCGTTCCCGGCGGGCGCGGAGACCGATTGGAAGCGAGCGTACAGCGCCGCGATCGGTAACAACAACATCACGCGCATCGTCATGCACGATAGCGTGCTTGGCACGACCGACACGTATGATCTCGCCGGCACCGAACGCGTCCACTACCGCGCCGGCGACACGGGCACCGGAGGCCCCGGTACCACCAGCACCGGCCCCAGCCGCCCCGGTGGCGGCGGTGGCGGTGGCGGGCTGCCGCTCGATGACGAACCTGTCGAGCCTGAGCTCGTGTACACGATCTTCACCACCGACACCATCGCAGTCGGCGAGGAGCAGACGTTGCGCCTCGACGCGCGCATCGACTTCGGTGGCCACATCGAAGGGATCGACGCGTGGATCCTCGGTCCCGACGGGGAGAGCGAGAAGATCTCGCTCGAGCGCGTCCAGGGGACGGACACCTACGGCACGTGGGAGACCGCGATCGAAGGCAAGCTCCTGGGCAAGTACCGCCTGACTGGCGTCGTCATCACGACCGCATCGGGCGAGACAACGATCCGTGTCCGCGATCGTGCATTCTATGTCGGAGACGGCTCGGCGACTCCCGAACCGTTCGGCATCGTCTATGTGACGCTCGATGCGACTGAGGCCAACCCCGGCGATGAGATCGCCGTGCGCCTGGACGCGACCGACACCGACGGCATCACGCAAGTCATCGCGCGCGTGCGCACGAACGACGGGACGGAGTTCGACGTGCCGCTCTCGCTTGTGGGCGGGACGAACGTGTATGGGACCTGGGAAGGGTCGTTCGTCGCCCAAGACGGCGACACGACGTATTCCATCATCACGATCACGCTCGTGCGCGCCGATGATGAGCAGCGCGCGATCGGCGTCGAGGACCGCAGCGTGTACATCACGCCAAAAAGAGGCGGCGATCTGCTGACGGGTGCGGTCATCGGTGATGGCGACCGGAACCTGCTCACGATGGTGGTCGAAGAACCGCTCTTGCCGTCGCTGCTCGCGTTCGCGCTGATGGGCCTGATCGTCGGCGCAGTATACGTGCGTGAGCGCATCAAGGAACGGAAGTCGACAGAGGAGCGATGAGGCTCCGGCGGCACGAGGACGCCGCGATTGGCAATCAGGATATGAGGTGAGAACACACGATGGGAGTGCCGATCAAGCAGCAGGACAAGCGGCACCTCCTGTTCTTCGCGCTGTTTGGCATCGTGAGCGCATCCCTGATGCTGTACTACCTCACCAACACGCTCATCCACTACACGACCGACCAGCAATTCCCCATCGACTCGTTCAAGCGCCTGCCATTGACCGCGCTCATCTTCCCCGCGGAGATGTTCTCCTTCCTCTTCGCGATGTATTTCGTCTACACGCTCTTCGCCGATCGCGACCGACCCGCACCGCCACCCCCGCTCAAGGGCAGGGAACACATCCGCATCGCGCTCCTGATCCCTGTCTACCACGAGCCGACCGATGTCGTGGAGCGCACGATCAACGCATGCAAGCGCGTCCGCTGGCCCGGTGGCACACGCATCTACCTGCTTGATGATTCGAAGGAGACGGAGTTCACGACCGCCATGGCCGCGCTCGCGCGCAAGCACGGCTGCGTGATCGTGCGCCGTCCCGACCGCAAGGGGTACAAGGCAGGGAACGTCAACAACGCGATCCGCACCGCGGTCAAGGAGGAGTTCTTCGCCATCCTCGATGCGGACCAGGCGCCAGAGCAGGATTTCCTCGAGCGCACCGTCGACCATTTCAGCGATCCGGCAGTCGCATTTGTCCAGACACCCCAGTACTATGTCGGCGAGAAGACAGTCCTTGAGCGCACCGCGAAGATGGGCGCGAACATCTTCTTTCAGGCGATGTGCGTCGGCCGGGCGCGCGACAAGGCGATGGTGTTCTGCGGCACGAATGCGGTGATCCGCACAGAGGCGTTTCGCGCGGTCAAGGGGCTCTCCTACTACATGGCGACCGAGGACATCGAGCTCGGCCTGCGCATGAATGAGGAAGGGTATCATGGCGTGTACGTCCCCGAGGTGCTCGTGCGCGGCTACGCGCCGCCCGACTTCAAGGCCTACTCTTCGCAGCAGTACCGGTGGGCGAATGGCAACCTCGCCATCTTGCGCGAGGCGTGGAAGAAGATCCTGTTTGGCAAGTTCACCCTGCGCCAGCAGATCCATACGCTCTTCGCCCTCGGATGGTGGCTGATCGGCATCGTCACGCTCATCTACATCATCACGCCGATCCTCTCGCTTTTCTTGGGTCTTGGCACGCACCACACCTGGCTGCCCACCGCGATCCTCATCGCGCTGTACTGCAACGTCATCCTGGGCGTAGGCATGATCTACGCTGCGCTCCAGGGCCGCGTCGATGATGACCGGATGACGGTCCGTGATGCGGTCCTGCAGTACCTGCTGATCACCAACAGCGTGTTCATCTACGCCCGTGCGGCAGTCAACGCCGCCTTGCGGCGCTACGTCGGGTTCGTGCGCACGAACAAGACCAAGAGCGTGACCGGGCTCGGGCTCATCAAGTGGAATCTCATCGCCGGAACCGGGCTGTTCGCCGCGAGCATATATGCGCTCTACCACGCGGCGATCGCGAGCGATGCGCAGCAGCTGCGCACGTACCTGCCGATCTCCGTGTGGCTCCTCCTCTACGCGTTCATCATGTTGAGCGCCATCATTTTCGTCGTCGATGCTGATGAGCCAAGCGGCACGAAGCACACCAAGGAGGCGCACGCATGAGAAACCACGGCTATCGCGACCCGGCGCTCGTCCGACCGGCAGAGAAGGGCTGGACCGCCAGCCGCATCGCGACGCTTGTCGGAGCGCTGCTGCTCGTCATGCTCGTCTGGTATGCGCTCGACCAGAAGCTGCTGCATGGCGGCGCGTGGATCAGCGAGACGTACGACAACGAGGATTGGCGCACGAATGAGGGGAACCTCCACACGTACGGCGCATGGGACCTCGAAGCGCACATCTGGAAGACCGAGTACGCAGTGCAGCATTACCCGAACGCGAACTGGAACCCGTACTGGTACCTCGGGATGCCCCTGTTCAAGTACTACCAGCAAGGGTTCTACGTCCTGAACTGGCTCGTGATGATCGCGACAGGCACGACGGCCGCCCGAGCGACGGTGCTCATGATCATCTGGGCGCATCTCGCTGCGACGCTCCTCACCTTCCTGCTGTGCTATCTCGTCTCACGCCGCATCTGGGTGAGCGCGCTCTGCTCGGTGTTCCTCCTGTCGAACACATTCATCTCGCTGCGCAGCTACGGCTGGGAACCGATCACGGTCGTGTTCCTCTGGTTGTACCCTATCGGACTGATGCTCTTCCTGCGTGACCCGCTGCGGCCGTTGCGGTTCTGGATGATCATCGCGCTCGGCCTCGCGTACCTCTGCCACCCGCTCCTGTGGTTCAGCCTGTGCATGTTCATGGGGCTGTACCTGCTCGTGATCGCCTTGCGCGAGACGGAGGATCACCAGACCAGCACGAAGCACTACATCTGGCAATACCTCATCCTGGTCCTGTGCAGCGTCCTCGTCGGTGCGGTGCAGTTCTTCCCGCAGGTGACATACGAACAGGTCACTTCGGGGGCGCACATGGGCGTCAAGTACCTGCCATTCTACCAGGTGCCGCCCAACATCATCACCGTCAAGGACTTCTTCCTCGACGCCGGTAACCTCAAGGGTCCGGGGCCGATCATCATGATCGCGTTCTTCCTGCTCATCGTGTTCGCCATCATCGACTGGCGGGAGCGGCGTTCAGGCACGGCTTCGAAACCGGCGAGAGCGGATGCGCGCAAGGAGCAGAAGGGAAAGAGGGAAGAGGCGGGCAGCACCACGGGGCAGCACCGCATCTGGAGCCACGAGATCATCGTCGGAGCGTCGTTCGTCCTGCTCGTGATGGTTCTGTTCTACTACTTGGAGCTGTACAACATCTTCCCGATGAACCTCCTGCGGTCCATCCAATACCACCGCATCATCCCGGAGTTCATCATCACCGCGGCACTGCTCGTCGCGACGCTCTCGAATGTCGCACGCACCTACTGGCAGAAGGCCATCTACTACACGATGCTCGTCGTGTTCGTGCTCGCGTCGATGCTGATCGTCTACAACGTCCAGACGCACTGGCAGACGACCGACCAGATCTCGCAGAAGCAGGAATTCCTGCACGACACGAGCATCGAAGGCCGCATCTCATTCCCATATCCGGATCAGTCCCTCTCGGTGCGCAACAGCTTCACCCGAGTGCCGCAGACCTACGGATATTACGAACAAGGTATCACGAACCCCTACAACGACGAGATATTCTCGGTATCGTCAGGGTTCCATAACACGAATCTCACGCTCATCTACCTCAAGGCTGCGAACGTCGGTCGCCTGTATGTGAACATGGAGGAGGGAGAACGCGACCGGATCGTGCGCACACGACTGAACACGACGCTCACGCTCATCCAGCAACCAGGCCAACGGTATGCGTATTTCGCGATCCCGCTCGCCGACCCGTCGTTCGCGCAGGCAGTCTCGGCAAGCGAATCGGCGGCCGTCAAGGCCGCTGAACCAGGCTGCCGCGAGCTGTTCCGCGAGACGTATTGCGGCAGCAAGGGCGAGGAGTTCGTGAGTACGGACCCCAACGAGACCGCGTACCTCGACGCGTACGTGCACCTGCTCGAGCGGCCCTACGCGCCGACGGCCAAGATGCTGCTGGTCGACCCCGACCATTACGACATCACGGTACGCGGCGCCGATGCGGACACCGCAGTCGTCGTCAAGATGACGTACGACAAGGATTTCCGCGCGACTGTCGATGGCCACGAGGTGCCCATCAGCACGATCGGTCCTGATTTCATGCTCATCGCACCAGGAGCTGTTGGTGATTACACCATCAAGCTCACCTACCGCATGAGCCGCACCATCGTCATCGGCGCATGGACGAGCGTGATCACTGTCCTTGCGCTCGCGATCATCTTCCTAAACAAGAAACGCTGGCGCATCCCAGCTCAGCGCCTGCCACCAGGTGACCTCTGATATGACCCGCATCCCAAAGCTCGCCCGCAACGTCCTCATCGGCTGCATCGCAGCATACCTCCTTATCGCGCTCACCTTGACCGTGCTGGTGCACCAGGGAGTGATCGAACGGGCACCGCCCACACCTGAAGGCCCCGCCGGCGACGATTCCGTGCCCGATGAGCTCCCGAACAGGGACATCGGGACACGGCTCGCCATGGCGCAGGGTTTCGTGTATGACCGTCTCGCCCGCGACGACGGCCATGTCGACCTGTATTACTATCCGCAAGGCAGCGTCGCGCATCAGGACGCGACCGATACGAACAGTGAGGCCGCAAGC
>CAYNGK010000047.1:0-11913 GCA_964396935.1 uncultured Methanosarcinales archaeon
AACACGCGCCGCAACCGCGCGCGCCGACCCAGGCAACACCCGCGCCAACGCGGCCAGACACGCGCGCATACCAGCCGCCAGCGAAACCGCGCGTCGAACAACCCCCGCGGGCGCGCCAGCGACTGCCCGATGAGACACCAGGGTACCGCCCCGGCACGGCACGGCCGCCCGTCGTAGCGCCGCAGTCACCAAGAACGAACGATCACTATCGCCCCGGTCCGCACCGGCCACCACAGTCGCACCCGCACTACCATGGCTGGAACGACTGCCGCTACGACCCGTGGTGGCAGCTGGTCGCACTGGGATACGCCGCGGTTTTCCATCTTCGTCGGCTGGCCGTACTGGAGCACCTGGGGCTGGGAGGACCGCCACGCGTACCGCGCTTATGAGCGCTCGGGCAGTGTCGATACGTTCCAGGTGATGCCTCCGCTCGGGTATGAACGGGCGGTTGTCGCGTACTTCCGCGGCGCCGACGAGGACACGATCCGTGTGGAGCTCGAGCGGGAATCCCCATGGGGCGGCATCGAGCTTGCAGTCCTGCGCGATACGGGCGCGGATGGCGATCTCGAGAACGCCGTCTGGACGAGTGGTCCGAACCGCGACGCGGCGCTCGCGAGCTACCAGCGTGACGGCGGCAACCGGATGCTCATGAAGGTCGCGGACCGGCTCTACGGCCAGGTGTACGATGACATCATGAAGGAGATGCGCGAGCGGGAGTGAGGACCGGAGGAATCCTTTCTTTTTCTCCCGTTCTCGGAAAGCACGGAGAAACCTTTAAAAACCCCCCTCAAATCCCTCGTCAACGTAACCTCATCCTACTAACCTGAGGTATTTGGAGGAACCAACTATGGCAAAAGAGAAGCCCCATCTGAACCTCGTGTTCATCGGTCACGTCGACCACGGCAAGAGCACGACGGTCGGTCGCCTGCTCTTCGACGGCGGCGCCATCAACGAGCAGCAGTTGCGCAAGCTCAAGGAAAAGGCCGCCGAGCTCGGGAAGGCCGGTTTCGAGTTCGCGTACACGATGGACTCCCTCAAGGAGGAGCAGGAGCGCGGCGTCACGATCGACTTGGCGCACAAGCAGTTCAAGACGGACAAGTTCGACTTGACCATCATCGACGCTCCTGGCCACAAGGACTTCATCAAGAACATGATCACGGGTGCCTCGCAGGCGGACGCGGCGGTTCTCGTTGTCGCGGCGAACGACGGCATCAACGCGCAGACGCGTGAGCACGTGTTCCTCTCGAAGGTTCTCGGCGTCAACCAGCTGATCATCGCCATCAACAAGATGGACATCAGCGGTGTCGACTACAGCGAAGCGCGCTGGAAGGCGGTCAAGGAAGAGGTCGAGAAGCTCCTCAAGAGCGTCGGCTTCAAGACGGACACCGTGCAGTTCCTCGCGATCGCGTCCTACCCGGGCGACAATGTCGTGAAGAAGACGGACAAGATGCCCTGGTACCAGGGTCCTACGCTGCTTGAGGCGATCAACAACCTCAAGGAGCCGGAGAAGCCCACCCAGCTCCCGCTGCGCATGCCGCTGCAGGACGTGTACAACATCACCGGCATCGGTGTCGTCCCCGTGGGCCGCATCGAGACGGGCCTGCTCAAGGTCAACGACAAGATCGTCGCGGTCCCTGGCCGCGAGGGCAAGATGGTCCCCGGCGAGTGCAAGACCATCGAGATGCACCACGAGCAGATCCAGACCGCAGAGCCTGGCGACAATGTCGGTATCAGCGTGCGCGGCTTCGACAAGAAGGCCGTCGCGCGCGGTGACGTGATCGGGCACCCGGACAGCGTCCCCACTGTGGCGACGGAGTTCACGGGCCAGATCGTGGTCCTGAACCACCCTTCGGTCATCACCGTCGGGTACACGCCGGTGTTCCACATCCACACCGCGCAGGTCGCGTGCCGCATCGAGGAGATCGTCAAGAAGCTCAACCCGGCGACGGGCGAAGTGCTCCAGGAGCACCCGGACTTCATCAAGAACGGCGATGCTGCGATCGTGAAGATCAAGCCGATGCAGCCGCTGTGCATCGAGAAGAAGTCCGACATCCCGCAGCTGTGCCAGTTCGCGATCCGCGACTCGGGCGCGACTGTTGCCGCGGGCATGTGCATCGATCTGGTGAAGAAGCAGATGTGAGCACCGGTTCCCTTTTTCCTTCTCTTTTTTCTCCGTTCTCTTCCTGAATCCTGCCGGCGGGTTTTTCAACCGGACAACGGCCCGTCTGGCCCATGCGGCGGATCCTTGCGGTACTGGCGCTCACGGCGAGCGTCGCGTGTGCGAGCGCCAGCGAGAAGAGCCCGTTCATCAATGGCGTCGCCACCATGCCCCGACGTGCAGGGCTGGAATACCTCGCACAGCTAGCGGCGGATGGGGAGCCTGAGGAGCTGCTCGCGTATGTCCCGCAGACTGGGCAGTGGCATGATCTCAGCGCCGAGAGGTTGCCCGGGCGCGTGATCCCGATCGACATCGTGCTGTACCAGCTGTGCAACGCGTACGAGGATGTCGAGGTGTACCACACCCACGCGTTCCATGAAGGGTTGTTCACGTACGAAGGCGGCGTCCGCTACGGCATCTGGGATCCCAGCGTCGCTCGAACGCTGGATTGGGCCATTCACGGATACCCGAGCGGCGGTGACGGACCTGATGAGCTGGGGAACGACTATGTGGCCAGCATACAGCAAGGGTACGCGCTCTGCGCGGGGAGACGCATCTCGTTTGGGGTCGTGAGCCAGGAACGTCAGACGGCGAGTGCTGGTCAGGCGGTGCCTTTCACAGTGGTACGGTGGGCCCCTGACGGTGATCGGTTCACGTGGCCAAAGGACGCGGACGGCACCCTCGTCCAGACGATGGAGGAGCTCACCACCCAGACACGCAATGCATCGCGGGCCTACGACGATATCGTCATCCAAGGTGTGCTCGCGAGAAAGAGCAGAGCCGAGATCTTGCGTGAGGCGAGCGACGCGACCGCGGTCCGGTTCTGGGAGGAGCGCTGGGAGGGGGAGAAGGTTCAAAAACCACGTCAGGATCCCAATGACCCAAGATGATCGTCCTTGACGTTGAGACCACCGGGACTGACCCGCAGTTGCACAGCATCATCGAGATCGGCGCGGTCGAGTACGAGCGGCCAGAGAACCGGTTCACTGTCGCGTGCCAAGCGTTCCCCGGCGCGGTGCTTTCGGAGCGGGCGCTTGCGGTGAACGGGTACGACGCGCAACGCGTCTTTGACCCATCGCGCCCTACACTCGAGGACGCGACGCGGGGGTTTCTTGCCTGGTCGTACACGTGCGCGGATCGGACCCTTGCCGGACAGCAGATCGGCTCGTTCGATACGCGATTCCTCCAAACGGCAGTACGTCTCGCCGATGCGAAGTGGCCGTTTGGCATCCGGACGGTGGATCTGCATGCGGTCGCGGTGAGCGCGTTGCGTGCGCAAGGGCTGTCGATACCGTTGCGATACGCGACTTCCGCACTGACCGTCGACAGTATTCTCTCGCTCGTCGGCTTGCCGGCAGAGCCGAAACCGCATCTGGCGATCAACGGCGCGTTGCTCGAGACAGAGGCGTACGGCAGGTTCTGGACGGGCAAGCCGTACCTGCCCGAGTACTACGCGTATCCGGTACCGTCACCGTTCGCGCGCTGATCGCGCTACGGGGGGCCGGCCTGCAGGAACCCGCGGGGCGGCACCTGCACGAGTGAGGGGTCGCGCAGCGTGTCGAGGGCGCGCGCGAGGAATGCCGGATAGGAATCGGTCGGGAGCGCGCGCGTGCGATAGGTCGGCACCTCGTGCACCAAACCCACAGGGCGCGCGAGCGCATACTGCGTAGGGACACCACAGAGCCCGAGTTCATATGCATCGCAGGAAGTCCCATCAGACTCACGGATCGTGAGCCAGAGCGCGCAACGCGGGTGCGGCTGTGCGCAGCCTTCCCCCTCGGGGTCGACGAAGTACGCGTCAACACAGGTCCCATCGGCGATCGTGCCCCGGATGCGCCAGTAACCGATCCTCGCGGTGCAGGGCTGTTGCCCGTCGGTTGCGTGCGGGTTCACGCCGTTGGTCAGCAGGTAGTCGACAAGGTCACGTGAGGTGGTCATCGACCGTAGGTGGTTGGGTGCCAGGTGAAAATCCTATCGACACGCTCGACAGTAACCTTTTTAAAGGGGTGGCGAATCCACAGATACACCCGACCATGACGAGGTAACTCCTCGTCGTGTGAGGCACACCCCCATGCAACGCGCTCGGATCAAGCTGGCGTCGACGGATATCGACAAGATCAATCAGGTCTGCGCCTATATCAAGGATATCTCCGAGAAGACCGGTGTCGCGATGCGTGGGCCCGTACCGCTGCCGCGCAAGACCCTGAAAATCACGACGCGACGTTCGCCGTCCGGTGAGGGGAAGGCGTCATGGGAGCGCTACGAGATGCGCATCCACAAGCGCCTGGTGGACCTTGGCCTCGATGAGCGCGCGTTGCGCCTCGTGATGCGCGTGCCGATCCCGGAAGGCCTCAATATCGAGATCGAGATGCTATAGGCAATCGGTTCTCGTCGGATTCTTCTCACAATCTTTAAATACGCCTGGCGAGTCTTCATCACGACACATCCGGTCGCATCGCGCTCGTGCGCGCACCACGATGCTCCATGTAGCACATCCTCGTTTTCACAACAGGCCCAGGTCGCATAACCCGGTATTGCGACGGTCTCGAAAACCGTTGCCGTGAGGCATTGTCGGTTCAAATCCGACCCTGGGCGTTCAGGCGCATGCGAGAGCGCGGGAACGCAAGCGACCGCACCCCGCCCTTGGCGCCGACGACCCATCTGAGCGATTGCGCGCAACGCTACGCGTACCTGACGATCTGCATCCCGACGATGAACGCGTAGAGCGCCAAGAGAAGCGCCCCTTCGACACGCGTGATCTGCCGCCGGCGGATCATGAAGAACAGGAAGACGAAGCTCATGAGCACCATCGCGGGGATGTCGAACGCGATCCATGATTGCGCGATCGCGAGCGGTGCGGAAAGCGAGAGGATGCCGAGGGTGACAAGCAAGGTGAAGATGTTCGAGCCGAGGGTCTCGCCGATCACGACACCGTCCATCTTGCGCTGGTTCGCGCTCCATGCGGCGGCGATGTTGGGTATCGATGGGCCGATGGCTCCAAGCGTCAGGCCGATGATGAGGTCCGACAGCCCCGAGAGCCGTGCGATGTCGACGAGCGACGTGGAGAACAGGTGCGAGCCGAGGATGAGCAGGCCTGAGCCGAGCACGAATGTGGCGATGCCTGCGCGCAGCTTGCCAAACTGCATCCCGATCATGTTGAGCTCGACCATCGCGGTCTCGAAATCCTTCTCACGCGATTCGGGCGCTTTGAGCTTCTCGTCCTCCCAGACGGTGATGATGTAGGGGAGGAACAGCAAAAACAGCGCCAGCCCCTCGAATCGCGTGATCATGCCGTCGTACGCGAGCGCCATCACGACGACAGCGAACACGACGCTGAAGACGCCGTCGCGTACGATGCTCGATCGATCGACGCTCAACGGGCGCCTGACTGCGGCGACACCCGTCATGAGCCCGATGTTGCAGATGATCGAGCCGACCACGACGCCGATGCTGATGACCGGATGGCCCAGGGACGCCGCGATGAGTGCGACGAGGATCTCCGGCAGCGATACGAGAGCGCTCACGAGGATCAGGCCGATCGCGGTGTGCGTGGTGCCGAACCGGCGCGCGATCGGGATGATGCTGTCCGTGAGCCAGTCAGACCCTTTCGAGAGCGCGAGAAGACCGAGGAACGCGAAGAGCAGGACGACGAGATACGCACCGATCACAACCGGCACACGACCGTCGGAGATTTATAAATCTATTTGTGCGGCGGAGCGACGGGGCATGCGGGTCGCGCAAGGGGATCATGCGCCGGCGGCACGCCAGTTGTGCATCAGCAAATAGACCTTGTGCTCTTCGTGATGCGTGAGCGTATAGGTCTTCATCAGCTTCTTCTTGCCCAGGAGCTGCAGACGTCTCGTCCGCTCGGTGTTACCGAACGATTGTCGCGGCCCCACGTTGATGCGACCGTCTTTCGCCCCGATCTCACCGACACCGAGCTCCTGACCGAGGTAGATGCTTGCGAGCGTGAGGGCGCAGACGAGACCGCGGTTCTTCTCGAACGCCTTGCTGTCGAGCTCGATGGTGTCGACGCCCAAGAACGTCGAATAACGGGTATCCTCCATGAGGAACAGCCGGGCGTAACCCATCGGTTTGCCGTTCGTGCGGCCCATGAGGAACAGGACACCGGACTCGTCGAGCATGGACTGGATCTGCGCCTGATCACCGGCCAGATACTCGATGCAAGAGCCAGATGCCCTGACGGACTCCGCGAGCTCTTGAGCGTTGGTCGCCAGCGTGACGGTGTAGGATGCGTTCGGGTTCTCTCGGAACGCGTCGCGATACACGGCAGGATCGTATTTGCTGAGCACGAGCTCGAGCGCTTCGGTCACTGCACTCTTCGGCTTGCTCTCGAGGAACTTCACGATCTCCGCCTGAATGCCCGCAAACATCGCCTCTTTGATGCCGGCCCTGATCAGGCCGCGCGTCGGCTTGTACAGCGATCCGAGCCGATCGTCGATGGTGAGCCGCGCATCGGCGGACATCAGCTCGCGCAGCAGCGAGATCTTCTGTGTCTCCTTCTCGGAGGCGGCAAGCGATGCGCAATGGCGTAACGCATCGGTGAGGCAGTCGTGCCGGATCGCGTCCGGATCGAGGCGTATCGCGCCTTCGATCGTCTGGTTGTTGAACGTGTAGACGCGAGGGCGCATGAGGAGGTCTTTGCCGAACCCGCGCGTCTCAAGCCCCGACCAGAGGATCTGGTGTTGGCGCTCGGGTGCGATCTGGAATTGCGCATCACGCTCGACAAGCAGGTCGGGGTTCTGCGCGCGGTAGTATGCCAACGCGCGATCAGCGGTCACGCAGAGCGCCTGCTGGGTCGTGAACTGGTCGAGCGTCTCGGCTGCCGCTTTGGTCGCTTGCGACACCAGAGCAGCGGTCTGCTCGGTGGCGGTCTCTGATAGCGTACGCAATCGCTCCTGGGTCGCGGCGATCCCTTGCTCGATCACCGAGATGGCCGTTTCCGCGTCCAACGCCTTGAGGAAGTTATCGGTCCGATGGAGGGTCCGGCGGGCGGTGATGAGCTCCTTCTGCTTGCGGGTCAGTGCGGCTTTGAGCGTGCGGATCTCCTGCCGCTGCTTCGGGAGGATACGTTGCCGTACCTGTTCGACCACATGGTTGATGAATGCCTCATGCGTCCCGTTGCGCAGCACTTCAGCGTCGACGCGTTCGGCGAGGTCGCCACAGTCTTTCGTCGGGCCGAAGGTACTGATGAACCGCTCACGGTAGTGTCTGCGAAGATCGGTCGGTTCGGCGCCGGCAGCGGTCAACCGGAGACGGTTCTGCTCCTGCATGACGATACCGGACGGGACATGACCGACGCACAGCGCGCTGAACATGTCGTATTGCATCATTTTTTTCTGGAGGAGCGTCTGCGTGATCGCGTCCATCGCGACAGCATCCAGGAGCGGCGGCTCATTGGGCATCGGCGCACCTCCTGAACAAATCCTCACCATCGGTGAAGAAGACCTGGCGCTCGAATGCCCGCTTGATATTGTACTCGCTCACGCCGATCGCGCGCAGCTCCTCGATCGTGCGGATCGCGAGCTGCTGTTGCGCATCGGGTGCTGGCGGCGGGACCGCGTCGGCCTGCTCGAAGATCGCCGGCGCGTGCTGCGCGATCTCTGTGCGGACCTGCTGCGTCTCAGGCAACGGCAACGCGCGTAGTTCTTTCGCGTAAAAGACCGCATACCCGTCCCGGACATCGTGACCCGACAACCATCCTTGCGACCAGATGCCGGCACCCAGGGTCGGATCGTACTTGACGAGATACTGCCCGTTGTGCTTGTTGAACTCCAACACCCGGACCTTCGTTCCCAGGGGCAGCACGCGTTGACGTTCCTGGTAGTAGCGTTCAGACCACGAGCCGGGTGTTGACGCGGCGATCTCCACATCCTGCCTAGGAGCGATCGTGTCGAGATTCCGGGTCCCTACGACACTATCCTTCGGGACCCAGATATTTTTTTCGTCAAGCCGGAGTATCACAGCATCATCGGCACGGTCCCAGTAGTGGCATACGAGACCCGCGGGTATCGGCGGCTGCAAGTTCCGTTCGTGCAGCGCGGCTGGAGAGGGACGCGTGAGGAGGACCACATCACGCAACCTCATCGGCTGACCCTCTAATGGCGCGATGATCTTCTCATGCCCTGCGAGGATATTTCGCTTGAACTGCTCATACGCTGCGCGCGTATACGCTGTTTCCGCATCCACGGAGACACCGAACCGTTCGAAGATGCCGTTGATGACCGCGTACTGGCGCTCACGCCAGTATCGCGCTTCGCCAAGCGCATCAACCAGGGTGAGTGCGGATGGCGGGAGCTCCTGTAGTTCGTCGACATCGTGCATCGTGAAGAAGCTCGTGACGGTTTCTGGTGCGATGCCGAGCCTGGTGGCGGTATCGCATATCGTCTGGATGCGTTTGGTCCGGGTTGCGCGTTGCGCACGATATTCCCGCTCCACTCTCTCAATGATCGCTGGAAGCGAACCGATCGCGTCGGCCTTCGCTTGCGCCATCTGCTCATCCCATTGTGCCTGAGGTTTGGCACGCTTCGGCTTGATGGGTTGCTGTACCGGCGCGAGATCGGTGGCGGCGCACCAGAGCGTCTTCCCGTCCTCCAGCATGAGATAGTAGGGGAGCGGGATATCCGGGAGCGGACTTTTATCAAAGATACGTCCGGCAGGAAGCGTAGGTGCCTGCGCCCCCGCAGGCGCGTAGAGGACCCGGTCTCCGACACGCCATTGGCGGTCAGGAGCTCTTGGTCTCTCCGGTAACGTCTCGTCGGGCGTCAGGAGACGCAGATTGGCAGTCCTGATGTCATCATAATCGCGCCGCTGATCGTGAGGTTGCTTTGGCAAGTGGTAGAACCACACGCAGCAGGTGGAGGCGTTTTGCGGTCGATCGCGCAGGATGCCGCGGCTTCCGGGGGCCGTGATGGTGTATGTGCCGCCGATGACCTCCACCGCATCTCCTGGTCGTGGGACGCCATCGGCGGGTGGCGATCGCCGCGCGACACGCAGGCGGTCCTTGGAGACCGGGTACGTGTAGCCATCAGGGAATGTGGTGAGCTGATCATCGTAGAGCAGACCCAACGTCCCTGCAGGACAATCATCATACTCATCGTCATCCCACGCATTATCATCAGCGGTAGCGGTCGGTTTACGGGTCTTGCGGGAGACCATCACCATGTCACCCGACGCGGGCGTCACCTTGGACGGGAGGCACCACCACGCAGCATCGATCAGCGCAGGCAAACGGTCCTTGAACGCCTCGTACTCCCTGGCGTTGCGCACAGTCGCCTCGCCGATGTGGAGCTGATGCTTGGCGAACAAAGTATCACGGATGCTTTCGAAGAACGGAGACAGATCGATCCGTGGCGCACCGATATCCTGGTACATCTGCAGCAACCGATTGGACAACGCTTCGCGCTGCTGGCGCAGGGTGATGAGACGGCGGGTCTCTTTGCCGGTGATGTGCCGTGTGTTCGGCACTGCAGGGTCACGCAGCAGGAGCGCGACGCCCAAGAGATCGGTTGGTGTGAGCGACGGGTTGCGCACGTAGCGTTCGAAAGCGGCACGACGCTCGGGGGCCAGATCCTTGATGGTCTCATGTATCGCGGCCAGGAACGCGAGATCACCGGGACCATGCGCGCGGTACACGTGATGGGCGAGATCGCCGATCGCGGCGATCGTGCGCTCTGCTGCGAGGAGTGGAAGCGGGGAGAACGGGAGGAAACGGCCGTTCGGGGTCTCATAGCGCGCCAGGTACACGGGGTGTTCCGGGTCGTGGTCTGCATCCGTAGCGGTCTTGCCGGCTGGCAACCGGAGCTTGATCGCACGGGCATTGGCATCTTTGATCGCTGCGCCCAGGTGCGCTAGCGCAGCATCGAGAGGCGCTGTTGCCTGCCGAGGGGTGCCCAGACGCGTGTCCTCGATGAATTGCAGGAGGCCAAGACGCGCGATTGCGTGATCCCCGGCAGCGATCTCCGAGAGGCGATTCGCATTGATGCCTCGCTGCCTGGTCGCATCGGCGATCAAGTACATGATCGTGTTCCCATCGGGAGTGCGGGTCAGGTCGTCTGCATCGTCATGAGGGTTGAGCGCCTCAAACCAGGATTCATGAGGGTTGAGCGCCTCAAACCAGGATGCCACATGCAGCACCGGGTTCTTGCGTACGCGCTTGAACCGCGTGTTCCCCGCTGGCGCGGCGACCACGTGCTCCTGCGCGTCAAGCGCGGCCAGCAGATCGAGATCAGGCGCCATGCGTCGCCTCCTGCTGTGCCGTCGGATCTGGCACCGTGATGGTGAGATCGGGAATCGCACCAGCCTCATGGCACGCGCAGACCGTTGTGATCGGCGTCACGCCCAGGCGGAAATCGAGATGGGTATCGTACTTGATGAAACCGTTCACAGGCGCACTGTACCCGGGTTCGAGGATGGTTCTCGCTTCGAGGGCCGCAAGCGCGCCGGCGACCTGGTTCGTGACGATGACGGACGGGTCGGGCTGCTCAGCGCACCGCTGCCGGCGTTGGATCTCCTCCTGCAGGCCGCGGGCGTAGTAGCCGGAGAAGACATGGTCGAAGCACGCGGTCCTCCCTGGCGCGTACACCGCGACTTGTGCCGCATCGGCGGAGGAAGCGGCGGTCACGAGCGGCATGCGATGGCCGACCGCGTAGGCGCTGAACAACGCACGCGCATAGAGATTGTCCACGAGATCGAAACCCACATCGTAGGGCGTGGCACGCAGGTCATCGATGCTGAACCGTCCGTCGGCGAAGCCGAGGCGCCTGATGATGCCGCGCGTTCGCGCACGCGGATCTATGAGGCGGTGCTTTTTCGCGAGCACCGCGGCCTTCTCCTTGCCGACGGCATCGTGGAACAGCACCTGTCGGTTGAGATTGTGGCTCTCGACACGGTCGTAATCGAGGTAATCGACCTCGCCAAACCCAAGGTGCGAAAGCGCGAGCGTGACGATGTTGCCAAGCGCTCCCGCGCCGACCACCAGCGCCGAGCGGTTCCGGTACGTGACCGGGACTGTCGCTTCAGCAGGCGCGTTCCTTTCGGCGGATCGCGTGGAGCGGTCTGCCGCCGCCGGCGCATAGGAGATCGTGCGATCCAAGGCGGCGGTCTCTTCGCGCAGGATGAGCTTCTTCGCCTCTTCCGCGGCCAGGCCGCCAAGGAGGAGCCCGAGGAGAGGATCATCGGTATGCTGGTCGGCCCGTTCCAGCAGCGGCTGCGGAGCAGGGCCTGCGCCCGGCACGTAGAGCCGCAATCGTGCGCCAAGCGCATCGGTAGCGCCAGAGAGCAGCGGAATGCCGTTGTTCGACGCATAGTGGGTCGCGATCGCCTGCGAACGCGGGTCACCGGTCGCGTCGATGATCAGATCGCTGTGGAACAGGAAGTGCTGGACGAGCAGCGCATCGGTCGGAACGGGCACCGCGACGGTCCTGACATTCGGGTTGAGCGCACGCACGCCATGCGCGAACGCATCGACCCGGTATCCGGGTGCTGCCGGGATGTCCATGAACCGGTCGCGCCCGACCGTACGCCCGTCGCCGATGAACCGGAGCTCACCAACACCGAGCGCCGCAAGCGGCATGGCCACGTACTGCGCGAACGACCCATCACCGAGTATCGACACGCAGGCGCGACCGATGCGCTGCTGGCCATCTCGACCCCAAATGCGCTCTTGGCGGTCATAGCGGTCAAGCTCATTCACCGCGCGCTCGATGTCAAGAAGGTGCAGGCCGAGGTGCGCC
>CAYNGK010000048.1:0-11662 GCA_964396935.1 uncultured Methanosarcinales archaeon
GGATCGCGCGTGATGTCGTGCCCGGCAGCGAACACGTGGCACGTGTCCAGGCACACGCCGACGTGTTGAGCGACATCATCCGGGAGCGCGCGGATGATCTGGCCGATCTCCGGGAACCGGGACCCGATCTCGGTGCCTTGGCCGGCCGCGGTCTCGAGCAGCAGCATCACCTCGCCCTTGCGCAGCACGTCCCCGACTTTCGTGATGCCACGCACCACCTGCGCGATCCCCTCTTCCATCGTGCTCGTGGTGTGCTTCCCCACGTGCAGCACGACGTACTGGCACCCGAACGCGGCCGCATACTCGAGCTCCTTGCGCAAGATCCCGACCGCGCCGTGGAATTTCGCGTTCTCGACCGCGGCGATATTGATGAGATAGCTCGCGTGCGACACGACCACCCGGATGCCCGCATCCTTCCACCCGGCGCGCAAGCGCGACAACCGCTCGGTGTCGATCGGCTTGAACTGGAATGATTGCGGGCTGTGCGTGAAGATCTGCACTGCCGTGCAGCCAAGCCACTGCGCGTGCGCGAGCGCCGCATCATCGCCTCCCCCGAGCGCGAGGTGCACGCCAACAGGCGTGCCGGCGTTCTTGCCCCTCATGCGGCGGCACCTGTGCGGTCGTCCGCATCTGCCTGCGCGAGATAGAGCTGGCGGAACGCGCCGATGAACCGCGAGATCGTCCGGTCGCTTGGGACCGCCTTGCCGGCCGCCTCATCCGCGCGCACCTGCGCGCGCACGAACTCATCAAACCATGCCGACGCGACATACTCCGCGTCCGCGCGCTCATGGCCGGCGATCGCGCCGGTCTCCACCGCCTCGCTGATCCCCTCTTCGAGATGATTGAACGCACGGGCGGCAAGACCTGACAGGTATGACCCGTCCATGCTGTACGCGCGGCCTTGATCGTCGATAGCGATCGCGCGCAGCTGCGATCCGAGCTGCCGCTCGAGCCGGTCGTGGATGCGGCGTACGGCCGCCTCGCGCCGCACGCCTGTCGCGAGATCGCGATACAGGCCGCGCAGGTCCTCGACCTGTCCGATGCGCTCGATGATGTCCCGTTCGATCAGCATCAGGTCGACAAGCCCTTGCGCGGTCCCGACCTCATCGCGGCCACGCTGGAGCTTGCGCACCTTACGCGCCTGCGCGGCAAGCACGTCATGCAAGTCCGAGAGCGCGGTCGCGAGGAACTCGTCTTTGGTCATCGCCTGCCCCAGGCGCGCGCGCAGCGCGTCGAGGCGGCGCACGTACGCGTCGCGCGAGAGGAATCGCAGGTCGTCGAGGATCTCGCGCTCGCGCGTCGATTCCTGCTCGGTCATCGCGAGTTCGCGCGCGAGCAGCTCCTCGAGGCGGTTCAGATGCAGGTACACGCTCTCGCCGTCAAGCAGCCGTTCCAGGATGCGCTGCTTCTGCGCGAAGCTCGCCAAGAGCGTCGGCAGCTCGTGTTGGATGCTCTCCTCGTCGCGGGCGAGTTCGCCCGCGATGCGCGGTGCGTTCGCGAAGATGGTGTGCAGGAAGGACATCTCAGCGGTCGCCTCCCCTCGGGAGGTTTAAATAGGTTCTGGCGGAGAGGTCGTTGGGCGCTGCTTACGCTGCGCGCCTTTGTTCTTGCGGATCTTTAGGTATGAGCGCGTCGAAACGATCCTTGAATCGGTCGTAGGCCTTGTGCGTTTTTGCCATCCACACGAGCTGCTCCGGTGTCCACTGCCCTTCCTTGCCTCGTTCGAGCCTCACGAGCTGGTTCTCAACATATGATTCCCAGATGTGCATCTCTATCTCCGCACCGACCCTTTCTGCAGTGTCCTTTTGTGATGCTGTTGCGTAGCTACGGATATCACGGATGAAATATTCCGTCTTTTCTTTTATCTGCCAGTATTTTTCTTCGCCACGAGTTTGCATCAGGATCTGTCGTAGCTTGCTTTGCATCAGGCGAGCGACCTGCTCATTATTCCATGTCTTTTCCTTGTCGAGTTCGAGCCGTTCTGGGAATGTCAATCGCTCATCTTTCTGGCGTTGCTTTTCTCGTCGATATCGTTTTCGACGGTAGGGGTCTAAGAAGTCATCGTCGAATATTGTTGCGCTGTGTTCTTTGAGATCCTCCTTGTCGCCCCTCTTTTCGATCTTCCTGTACTCTCGTATCCTGTCCGCATCGTACGTGATGGTGCTCAGAAGCGCTGACGGGTCCCCTCCCGCTTCGCGATATGTTTGGAGGTATCTCTGTATGAATTGCACATCCGTCTGTTGATCCGTGAGCGCCCGGTATTCCTGCAGCCGTTTGGGGTCAAGGATGCCGAGCCTCGCCTTCGCGATGAGCTCGCCTTTTCGCCATTCGATCGCTTTCGTTCTCACGTCTTCTGTGCTCTTCTTGACGTGGGTCTCGAGATCGCGCACCGCGCTTGTCGGCAGATATTCTTCCCCCGCGAGGAGTATGTCTGCCGCCGCCTTGTGCGCGTCGCGGGCCTTGAGTGCCAAGGCGATATTTCCTTGAGGATCCTCAGCGGCTATCTCCGCGGTCGCTCCAGCGTCCACCAGGAGCGGCGCCGCTAGCCGTTCGACAGCGTTGCCGATCTCGCGCCGCGTCTCTTTGGCGATGGATGCGTAGGATCGAACATCTATCTTCTGCTCTTTCGCGGCTTGTGCGATCTTGTGTTCTTGGGCAATGATCTCTTTGATGAGCTCCGTTCCATGATGCGGTTCAGCAGGGATCTCCAACGCTCGTTGCCAGAGCTGGTTGAGCCCGATGATGATCTCCGTCTCACGTGCGTGGTGCAGTTCCTTGTCGACGACTTTCGCCAAGTGGCCGATTTGCGTTGGCGTGAGTGAAAGTGCGTGCTGCCTCGCTTCTTGCTCGCTTGCGCTCAAGATGTCCAGTGCGGTCCCATAGAGTCGTTCCTTCTCCGTCAGGTCGGTTGCTTCCGTTGCTGCTATCGCTGTTTGGTATGCGTCGTTGAAGCGTTGTATCGCCTGTCGGATGCTGGTGCGCACGTGTTCATCCGGGTGCAGCTCGAGGATCTTTTGGATGTCGTGCGGTATGGGGAATTCTCGTCCTACCGCGCTCACCGGCGCGTGCTTGATCGTGGCTTCGAGGGTCTGTGCAGCAGGTGTTCGCGCGTGATGGTGCCGCGCGAGGTGGAGGGTCGTGATCGCGATGAGCGGAAGGATGCCCAGGAGGAACCAAGGGATGGATGCGGGAGTGCCTTCAAGGACCACATTGCCGGTGATGCCCGATTGGCCGCCCCCAATGAGCGCGGCGACCATAATGACGCCGACCGCTCCGAGAAACACCGTTTCCGCAGTCAGGCGCATATGGCGTTCCACCGACGCCAGCCCTTAAAAACCTTCCTCAACGGCGGGGTTGTGGATCCTGCCAAGAACTGCCTGTGTTGCGCACTGGCCACTTGCCGGATATGCTTAAATACGACGTCGTGCCGTTGGGTGCGACGTGGAACCGACGGCAGGCACCCCATCGATACGGCTCGCACGTGGCGCACCGCAGTCCGCGACCGGCAGGATCCAGAGTCCCAGCTCCATCTTGATGTTCAAGCAGTGCCCACGCAAGTACTACTACCGCTACATCGCCAAGCTCCCGACGTCCAGCAGCATCCATCTCGTGCGCGGTTCCATCGCGCACAAGGTCATGGAGGATATCTATGACGTGGACCTCTCGCACATCCCCGATGCGGCGTTCCTCCCCACGCTCCGGGTCGTCCTGCAAGAGAAGCTGCGCCAGGAGTGGGAGAAGGCGAGCGCAGAGCTCCTGAGCCTCAAGCTCGCGCCTGAGCAGCTCCAGATCTACTACGAGGAGACGCGTGGGATGGTCAACAACTTCTACCACTGGCTCGTCGACCGCATGCGCGCGCTGCACCCGACCGATCTCAAGCAGGCGTTCGTCGAGGTCAAACCCCAGCGCGAGGTGGAGCTGCGCAGCGACACGCACGGCGTGCGCGGGTATGCGGACGCGATCCACCGCGAAGGGGACAAGGTGGTCATCCTCGACTACAAGACGAGCAACAAGGCGGAAATCACCGAAGACTACCACCTCCAGCTCTCCATCTATGGCCTCCTGTACGAGGAGCGCGAACGCTTGCCCGACGAGGTCGGGATCCTGTTTCTGAAGTTCGGTGTGGAGCAGCGCATCCCCGTCACGCGCGGCATGGTGGACCTCGCGCGCATCGAGGTCGCGCACGTGCGCGAGCGCACGCAAAGCAAGGACATGGCGGATTATCCCAAGAAGATCACCCCGCTGTGCAAATGGAGCACGGGCCAGTGCGATTTCTACGACGCGTGCTTCGCGAACCCCCTCTCGCGCTACGACGGGGTCGATCCGAGCGATCTCGTGCTGCTTGGGGCGAAACGCCTATAAGACCGCGCGTTGCCCCGCGCTGTGGCATGTATCTGCACGAGTATACGGACCGATCGATGCCCATCACTGCGCGCCTATGCGCGCTGCGCGACCGCGCGCGCGAGCTCGCTCGCGAACGAGAAGGGGCGGTCTTCTCCCCGTACGCGGTCCGCTCGATCGCCGATGCGATCCTCAACGCCCGCACCGGTGCGGACGAGAGCAACACGCTCCTTGATGATGCGCGTGCGCGCCTGTACAGCGCGCTCTCCCCGCTCGAGGAGAACGGTGCGCTCGCTCGCCACGATCGTTTCGCGTGGGCGTTGGACGACCTTGTCGAGTGCGCGAAGAGCGCACCCGAGAGATCGCTCGCACTCGTCGATACGCTGACCGGCAGCGCGCGCGAGCAGCTCGCGGCAGTTGCTGCGGCATGCGACCGATTTCACCCGGGCGACTTCCACCTCTTGCTCACGGCGATAGCTCCCGATGCGGCCGCAGACCGCACGCTCGCCACCGCGATCAGGGACGGACGCAATCTCATGTACCTCGAGGTCACACGTAACAAGGGTCACTTGTGGGGCGAGCCGCGCGCGGACTGGTTCCGCTCGATGTACGCGTGATGCCGGGATCGTTCGGCTCCTGCGCTCACCTCCTGTCATGCTTAAATACCTCCTGCGCGTTCCCGCCGTCGATGGAAGGATCGCTCGACACGTTCCTCTCACGCGATGTGCCGCAGTACTGCGAACACCGCGTGCGCAACCACCGGGGCGCGCCTGTCCTCCTACCGTACCTGCCGGAGATCATCTACGCGGTGCAGGATCACCTGCGCGAGGAAGCACCCTCCCTCACGGTGAGCGAACGCGTCGAGTTCCTCAGGGTCTGCGCGAACATGGAGATCGCCTACTGCCTCGATATGGACGCGTACTGCCCGCCCCTTGGCGATGGCACCGCACCGACGAACGCCATCGGGGATTCGATGTCGCAGCCGCCTGCGGTGTTCCTCGAGGGGACCCGTAAGGGATCCCCGTTGCGGACGGCGCTCGGCTCAGCGCGCTCGCGGTTCCTGCTCCTGTACGCGCGCCGCCGTGAGCAGCTCACGCAACACCCGAGCGAGCCGTATACGGGTGCAGAGCTCTTGGATGATCTCACGGTCCTGCGCGATTCCTGCGATCTCCTCGCAGAGCCGGAGCTCGCGTGCCGCTTGCATCTGGAGACGGACCGCCTCGCCGGCGACCGTGAGCGCCGCGCGGGTCGTTACGAGCTCCACGCGCTCGATGCGCTGTGCGTGCGTGTGCTGGAGGGCCTCGGCGAGGCGAGAGCGGTCAATATCGACCACGCGTTCCTGCTCGAGATCGGTATCGTGCCGTTCGATGCGACCGGCCGCTACCGCTCGACGAAAGACTGATGCCTACCACACCACGCCCAGATCGCTGATGTTGAGCATCGGGCGCGGGACCTTCTCATTGTCGTCCATGATACGCGGGCATGCGGTGTTCACGTACACCTGGATGAACGGGAAGTCCTCGAGCTTCGAGAAATCGATCACATCCGCCACGAGATAGTAGAAGGTCTTGTCCGGGAACTTCTCCTGCAGGGCGAGCGCGTCGCGCAACCGCGTCTGGCCGTACTTCGTCGTGATAATGAAGCCGACATGCTGTGCGGCGAGGAACGCCGCGCGCGCCCCTTTGCGTGAGCGCTCGATCTGCGCGAGATCCTCTTTCGTGAGGATCTTCGTCTTTTGCGTCTTCGGATCGTAGATGTACACCTTCTCCTCGTTTTGGAACAGGATGGCTTTCGGATGGAACAGCCCATCGCCTACATACACGAACCCCTCCTGGCCGACGTCCCATTCCTCGACGGAACAGCCCAGGATCTGCCCTTCGTGCCACGCGTGCTTGGGCCGTACCGTCAGCACTGTACGGCCGGTCGCCTCGATCTGGCGCTTGAGCTCCTGGTACTGGTAGTGGAACTGGATGTTCAGAAACAGCACCACCCGCTGCGGGAGCTGCTCAAGGAAGTCTTGGGGCAGCACGACGGGCAGCTTGTAGCGGACATCCACGAATGCGAGCTTCATCGACGGTAGGAACAGATGGGGGTTTAAAAAAGTGGAGGGTATTTATACCGCTGCGCACCACCCGGTGGTGATGTCCGCACCAGACGAGATGAGCGACTCCGCGCAGCGCCGCAAGCGTGTCAGTGCGCGCGTCAGCACCGACCTCGCAGGCACGCTGCGCGATCCGGTCGGCACCGAGACGATCGATGATCGCCTGACGTTCGCCGACCGCGCGCTCCTGCGCGCGATGGGGATCACCGTCGAGGAACGTGCGTACGACGCGGCTCGTCTGCCCGCGGCGGCCAAGGAGCGCGTGCTCTATCCCGCGTCGTTCCCGATCAGGCTGACGCACCTGTGTGACAGCATCATCGAGCTCGAGCGCATCGACTGCCGGCCAACGACCGCAGAGTACCACGATCTCCTCGCGACGGCGTTCTGTTCGAGCGATATCCATTACCTCCCCCAGGGCGGCCTTGCGATCGTCCAATCGGAGCTCCTGGACCTGGAGACGGAGCACCCGACGACACTCATCCCAAGCGACCGGTGCGCGGACCTCCTGCGTCGCGTCGATCCGCTGATCCACAAGTACTACACGACCTCGTGGCCCATCGCGGAGCTCGAATGGTGCTGGTGCTGATCCACGATGGGATACGACATCATCGCGCCGTTTCACGAAGAGCTCGCGCTCGCGCCGCTCATCGCGGACTTCACCGCGTGCTCGGACGAGCTGCTGACGCAGACAACTGTTGAGCGCAAGCTTGAGCGCCTCTGCTTCCAGATCAACGCGCGCGAGCGCGCCCGCGCGGGTGACGCGTTCGATCCGCAATTGTACTTCGCGCTCGTGCGCCGCGTGCATGACCAGATCCGACCGCCCATCGACTTCGAGCGGGTGCGCGGGATCCTCATCGCCGAAGCGACACTCGATCCGTACCCCCCCGGTCCGTACGCGAGGCGGGCGATCCATCTGTACCGCCGCGTGCGCGAGGCACTGCCGTGAAGCCGTACGAGCTCTTAGAGCACACGGCAGACGCGCAATTCCGCGCGTACGGCGCGACCATCGAGGAGGCGTTCGCGAACGCGATCACGGCGCTCGCCGCGATCATCACCGACCCCGCGAAAGCGGACCGCGGCCGCGAGATCGGGATCGAGCTGCGCTCGTTCGACCGCAAGCGCCTGCTGTTCGACCTCCTCGATCAGGCGCTGTACCTGATGGACACGGAGAAGTTCCTCGCGGTCGGCGCGCAGGAGCTCGTCATCACGCACGGCGCGGCCGGCTACACGCTCACCGCGTCGCTTATCGGCGACGACATCCGCAAGCACGGCGGGAATCTCAAGGCCGTCACGTACAGTGATATGAAAGTCGAGCAACTGCCCGACGGCACCTGGGTGTGCCAAGCGGTCATCGATATCTAGCTACGACCGCGCGAGGTATGCCCGCAGCAGCGCGTCGTAGCCTTTTCTCGCAGAGAGGTGCCCTTCCGTGCGTGTTGCTTCCGGTGTCGGTCCAACAGTCTCCTGCAATCTGATGATGCGTAACTCCTTCTTGCCGCGCGCCAATCGCAACACGTATGTGCGCGTCACGGTGTCGCCATCGCTCAGCTGCTCGAGCGCGGCCGTGATGGTCATATCTCGGGCACTCCCTTGGAGAGCTGCGCACGTGTAGTGCTCATCGAACTTCTCGGTCTCCTCAACCCAATGACTGACCGTCCTGTCGAGCGTCGAGTTGTAGTAGTGGCGTAGGCGTTCTACGCGCTTGCTCTTCGTGCGGGTATCGCTCCACAACCATATCGGAAGGACATCCCTGCTCCGCTGCGCCAGTTCGACGAGTTCTCGTGCGTTCGTGTGCGATGTCATCCGCGTATCACGCCTCATCCGCCTTTTGCGGCAGTTTCCTGCACGCGGCGTCATACAGGTTGTGGATGATATCCGGTCTTTCGGTCGACATAAGGTGGTGGGGTGTGCCTGATGCATCGTAGAGCTTCGTGCTCGCCGCCACGATCTGCCCATCTTTGATGTTCACACGTCGTTCCGTGATGAAGCGGTACTGCACGCTCTCTGCTGGCTGCAGCTGCACGCGGATCTTGAACTCGTACGCCATAAAAATCGATTGATGTTTCGGCCCCCGATCACGGGTGTAGGTGCTACTGAGCTCGAGCGTGAAGATCCCTGACGTGCCAGAGAGCCGATGGAAACCGGCCTCCTCTTGTTCCCCTTGCGTGGCGTTGCATCCCTCTTCCTTCCATTCCGCTCCAGCAACGATCTTCTCGAGTGTCCGTTCGTTGAGCGGGAAGGTGACTTGCGGGAATGCCATACATACGGGGGTTAGGGCGGTCTTTTTCATTCTTCCGACAAGAGTGTTTTTAAATCGCCGTCGACTCTCTTCCGTCCATGACCGACCAGCCGCCACGACCCGTCGTGCACCAGGAGAGCGCGTACGTCTACCGCGTCGACGCGACAGGACCGATGCGCGTGCCGGTGCGCATCTTCTCAAGCGACAAGCTCATCCCGCAGCTCCAAGGGGACCAGTCCCTCATCCAGGCGAGCAACGTCGCGCAGCTGCCCGGGATCGTGGACATGAGCCTCGTCATGCCCGACGCGCACCAAGGGTACGGTTTTAGCATCGGTGGCGTCGCAGCATTCGACCTCGAGACCGGTATCATCAGTCCTGGCGGCGTGGGGTACGATATCAACTGCGGCGTTCGTCTCCTCGCGACCAGCCTCACGAAGGAGGACATCCTCCCGCGCATGCGCGAGCTCCTGGACGCGCTGTACGTCGCATGCCCCGTCGGGGTAGGCGCGCAAGGGCGCAAGCTCACCGCCGCCGAGCTTGACGCGGTATGCGTAGGCGGCGCGCACTGGGCACTGGCGCAAGGCATCGGTGTCCAAGAGGATCTCGAGCGCTGCGAAGCGAACGGCCGCTTGCCAGAAGCCGACCCCGCGTGCGTGCCGCAACGAGCGAAACAACGAGGCCTTGACCAGCTCGGTACGGTCGGCGCCGGCAATCACTTCGTCGAGGTCCAGGTGGTCGATCATATCACCGATACGCGCACGGCACGCGCGTTCGGCATCACCGCCCCAGGACAGGTGTGCGTGATGATCCACTGCGGCTCGCGCGGGTTCGGGCACCAGGTGTGCACGGAATTCATCAAGATGATCGAGGACCGCCACCAGGATCTCGTCGCCGCGCTGCCGGACCGCGAGCTCGTGTACGCTCCTCTAGGGACGCCGCTCGCGGCGTGGTATTGGGGCGCGATGAACGCCGCGGCGAACTTCGCGTTCGCGAACCGCCACATCCTGGGCGACAACGTGCGCCGCGCGCTACGCGCGCTGTTTGGCGACGATGTCGAGGTGCGCACCGTGTACGACGTGTGCCACAATATCGCGAAACGCGAGACGCACAAGACTGAGAAAGGCACACGTGAGGTGCTCGTGCACCGCAAGGGCGCGACACGCGCATTCCCGCCTGGGCACGCCGATATCCCCGACGCGTACCGCGACGTCGGCCAACCTGTCCTCATCCCCGGCAGTATGGGCACAGCGAGCTACGTGCTCGTGGGCGCGCCAGCGTCGATGGAACTCTCATTTGGTTCGACCGCTCATGGCGCCGGGCGCACGATGAGCCGTGTACGCGCGAAACGCGATTATCCTGCCGATGAGGTCCAAGCGGCGCTCGCGCGTGCGGGCGTGACGATCAAGGCCGCGTCCAGAAACGGCATCTCTGAAGAGGCGCCAGGAGCGTACAAGGACGTGGATGAGGTCATCCGCGTCAGCGACGCGGCAGGGATAGCGAAGACCGTCGCTCGGCTCGTGCCCATCGGCGTGATCAAGGGTTGAACGGCACTCGCTCCTTCCCCGAATTGATTCTCAGTTGAGATGCTTCGCGATGAGCGTAGGCTGTCCGGCGATGCCGTACGCGCCTACGATCTGCCGTTCCACTTCAAGCACGCGTACCCGTGCATCGTTCGAGAGCGCAGGCCGGAACCGGTCGATCACTGTTGGCGCGCCATCATCGTTGAACACGATCCGGCCCGTCTCATAGCTCGCAAGCACATTCACGTGCTCGATGAGATGCGTACCGAGAAGCGACAGGATCTTCGAGCGCAAGATACCCGCGTCCGCCCGACCAGCGATATCCGCAGGCGCGGGGACAGGCAATGCGCCGGCGTAAGAGAACACGAAACCGGCGGCGGGCAAGAGCTGTCCGATCACGCGCGGTGCCTGCGCACGATGCTGCGAGAGCAGGTCTTTTGCGTGCTCACGCAGCAGATAGGTGATGAGCTCGAAACGCTCCGCGGGCAGCAACGCCATGCGGATGCGATCGTGCACGGCATCGCAGAACCCGGGTGCGCTCGTGCGCTGGTACTCCTCGTATCGTTCTTGGCCGTACGCGGCGATCATACGCTTGCCGCCAGCGTACTCGAGGTACGCATCGCGGATGCGTTCCTGTAGCGTCGCGAGCAGGTAGTGCGGGGAGCCGCACACCGGCGTGAACCCTTGCGCGATCCGTTGCGAGAACGCGGCGCAGCGGTGCTCGATGATCCGTTCGATCGCGGTGTCCGCATACGACGTGGCGTTGCGCACGAGCAGGAGCGCGGCATCCTCTTGTGGTTCTATCCGCAACGGGTCATCCACGCCAAAGAACGCGCCAGGTTCCCGCGTCTCGTACCGGACGATGACGCCCGGGAATCCGAGCTCGTCGAGATTGCGCCGCACCTGAGTGATGAGCGTTTCGATGCGCATACTCTTCGGGCGTCGAACTGCGTTTTTATGCGTGTGCGCGCATCTTGGTCATCTGTGCGCTCTCAATCCCGTAACCCGGAGAATGCGTACAGGCGCGCGGGCCGGTGCGCACCGTCACGCCGATCGCGCTTGAGGTCCTTCAGGTGGAACACCTGCTGGAGCTTCTTGCGGAAGTTGCGCTTGTCCAGCGGCTTGTCCTGCACGGCCTGGAAGATGCGCTGCAGGTCGGAGAGCGTGCACTCGCGCGGCGCGAGCTTGAAGATGACGTCACTGGACCACGCTTTCTCGCCGATGCGTCGGACCGCGAAGCGGATGATGTCCGCGTGGTCGAACGCGAGCGGCGGCAACCGGGTGACTGGGTACCAGAGGAAGGTGTTGCCTTCTTGCCGTGCGATCGTCTCCCGGTTCAGGAGCGCATAGTAGACGATCGTGATCTCGCGGATGCGCGTGTCGCGCTTGAGGTCGTGGCCGAACGTGTGGCGCTGCTCCAGGTACACTGTGGCGGCCTCGATGCGGCCTTGGAGCTCGAGC
>CAYNGK010000049.1:0-11594 GCA_964396935.1 uncultured Methanosarcinales archaeon
CAGAAAGTCGAGACCGACTATCGCGACGGAAGCGTCCTTCTGACGTTCGGCTCGTGGTATCGGAGCTATCTCTACGACATCCAACGAGCGGAATTCTACCGCCATTTCGAACCGACGGAATGCACTATCCGAAACGGCACCTGCAGCGCGCGTGCCTACCTTAGGGAGCACGTAGAAAACCCCTTCATAATCGTGCTTGAGGACCCGCAATCGAATGATGCGGTCTATTTCTCGCAGCGCACGAACGTGAGCTGTTTCGATCATCTCGACGAGCAAGCGTTCCTTCGCTGCGACGCGCTCCCTTGCAGCGGAGAGATCGCTTGTCGCCAAGAGATTCGGCGGCTGGCGATGCAGGACGGGAGACTCGAGATCGAGTTCGGCGAAGAAATATTCGAGACACCGCAAGATAACGTCGCACGCGACGTCGTGGCGCGAGCGTCAGGATCGCGCAGCAAGGCCCTATACGCGTTGCTAGCTATCGGGGCAGTGCTTGTCCTCGGCACGTATCTGCGTTTCAAGAAACGAACGGACAACACACGATAATACGGCTGCCGGGATTCGAACCCGGGCTACCAGGTTGGGAACCTGGGATGCTACCGCTACACCACAGCCGTGTGGGTGTCCGAGGGACCCCAGGCGCTTTTTAAGTATTGCGGGCCCGAACGTTTTTATAGATGCGCAACGGCTGTCGACGAGGATGACGGAGCTCGGTGAAGAGATCGAAGGGCGTGAGCTCCGACGCTGCGCGGTGAAGGGCATCGGCGCCATCCTGCTTGGGACAAGTATCATCGGTGGCGCGATACTCGGTGCGCAAGAGTATCGCGAGCACGCAGGGGACCGCATAGCGGCGGAATCGCACACGCGCGCGATTCTCGTGCAAGAGGAGAACGCGCGGCTCGGTAGCGTGCTGTTCTACACGACGTGGCCTGGACGGCAGATCGGGTATTGGTACGCGGAGCTCCGGCGATGAGACAGGAACCCGCAGCACGCGACAATGAGCTGCGCGAGCCCCTCACGCTCGTCGGGCTGACGCGCACGGAATCGCGGATCTACCTCGCGTTGCTCGATTCTGGGCAATCGCAGGCGGGCACGATCTCGCGCAAGACCGGCATCCACCGCCGCAGCGTGTACGACGCGCTCGAGCGGCTCATCGAGAAGGGATTGGTCAGCTGGATCAAGGAGAACGACGAGCGGTTCTATCTCGCGGAGAGCCCCACACGACTCTCGCAGATCGCGCGGCAGCACGCTGACGCGGTCGACGGCATCCTGCCGCAATTGCTCGCTCGCCACGGGGCGAAACGGTCGAAGGAGGAGACGCGGTTCTACCGCGGCATCGAAGGGCTCAAGGCGGTGTTGGATGACCAGATAGCGGTCAGCGCGCCGGTGATGGTGATGGGCGCGGCTCGAGACGCGAGCGAGATCCTCCGGTTCTACCTGCCACGATACACGGCGGCGCGCGTCGGCAAGCGCATCAGGCTCTCGCTCCTGTATGCGGGCAAGCGTGTGCGCCAGGAGCCCATACCGTTTAGCACGGTCAGGTACCTGCCGGAATCGTACGCGACGCCAGTGAGCACGAACATCTATGGGGATCGTGTCGCGATCATCGTTTGGAGCACGGAGCCGGTCGCGGTGCTGATACGCAACGCAGCGATCGCCGCGAGCTATCGGGCGTGGTTCACGTTGCTTTGGAAGCAGGCTGCGCAGTGAGTTTCGCCGTGTACGCGCAGAAGGTGCAGCCTTCCGATGCGTGCGGGCAAGGACCGTCGAGCGTGGCGATCGCGCGATCGAACAGGGATTGCGCGCGATCCACATCGACCGGCAGACGCACGATTTTGGCGTGGAAGCGAACGGTCGCATCCTCGACGAGCTTGTTGGGATAGTAGAACAGCAGCAGCGTCTCATCCGCGGTGCGGTATCCGTTCTTGCGCAACAGCAGGTTGTACAGGTCCATCTGGTCCTGGTAGTGCGCGGCCGTGTCCTCTTTGAGCGGGAAGCCGCGCGTCTTGTAGTCCAAGACGATGAGCGAACCGTCCTTGCGTTCGAGGATGTTGTCGACAGCGCCGTAGAGCGTGTGGCCTGCATCGTTCGTCCAGCGGATGCCCTTGCGGTTGTCGCGCCACACGCGCAGGAGTTCCTTGTCAGCGAACAAGTGCGCATCTCCCGCAAACTCGGATAATTCCGCCGGGAGGGTGCCCGCATCGCGGTGCGTATCGAAGTGGCGCTTGAGGACTCCATCCATCCCGCTCGGGAGCGATGGAAACGGTCCTGATGGGCGCGCGATGCGCGCTACGTGCTGCTGATGGAAGCAGCGAGGGCAATCGCGGTGCAAGTTGAGCGCAGAGGGCGAGAGGGCGTACGTCACGCAGCCACCTCCGTCGAGAACGCACGGGCGACCATCTCTGTCGTGGTCGATTGCGACGCGCTCTTGTCCGGACGCAGGCCCTTGAGCCACGCGATGCGCAGCGAGTACGCCATACCCGCATCATCCAGGCCGCACGAGTGCCAGGTCTTGGCGCGCTGGACGTTCATCGCCACCACCTCGACGACCGGTGCGCGAGCGACGCTCACGTACGCATCCGGCAATTGGCCCGTGCGCTCGGCGATTGGGTTGAGCGCAAGCTCACGCGGCGGGGTCTTGCGCAGGCGGCCAAGGAGCGGCGCGATCTCCTTGTCGAGACCGCGCGTGCGCGCGTTCACTTTCGCGAGGCTCTCATAGCGTCGCGTCCGCGGGTCGTACGTGCCGCACAGGAGCTGCTCGATGCCACGTGTACCGTAGTACACGCCGAGCACCGCGAGATCGAACGGCTCGGCGCGCTTGAGCTTGATCCAGTCCGTGTTGCGCGCGCCAGGCACGTAGATGCTCCCTGGCCGCTTGCACACGAGACCCTCGTGCTGCACACCGACAAGCGTGGTGAACCGATCGTCGAGCGATGCTCCGTCGGTGTAGCGGCACTGCTCGCTTGGCGCGACATCGGGTCCGTCGATGCGTTCCGTGAACTTTCGGCGCTGCTCGATCGGCAACGCCATACGATCAGTTCCTTCCCATCGCAGCGTGTCGAACACGACGAGGCGCAGGGGGTGCGCTCCGATGATGCCCGATGCGCGATACTCCCCGACCTTGTTCGGGTTGATGCGCGCGCGAAAGCGCGTGCGCATAGTATCGTATGCGGCCTTGCCGATGACGCCCTTACCCAGAAGCTCGCCTTCGAGCACGCGATCCGGCAATCCGCGCACCGCGCGACCGATCTCCGGGTACAGGTCCAAAAGCAACGGGTTGCCGTTGCGCGTGTAAGCGGTCAGGCGATCGCCGGTCTTGTGGATCTGGACGCGGTAGCCGTCTTCCTTGATTTCGGCGAGGGTCGCGCCACCGTGCGTGTTGATGATGTCGTCGCAGATAGCGCCGCTTTCTGGCGCGAGGAATACCGGCACAACGGGTTCGATGAATGCGTGGTCGTTTGTCATATCCCTATGGGGTGGCGCAGAGTATTTAGTATGATGGGGTGATGTACATCACCACACTATCCAGTGATGAGCTCGATGATCTCCGCGCCGTACTTGTGCGCCTTCGCCGGGCCGATGCCCTTGACCATATGGAGCTCATCCAGAGACGTAGGTTGCTGCTGTGCGATCGCGAGCAGCGTCGCATCCGGGAACACCAAGTACGCGGGCACGCCCGCCTTGCGGCTTGTTCGCGCGCGCCATTCGCGCAGGCGCTCATACAGCTTGCCGCCCGCGCCTTGCGTCTTTGCCGTCGGTGTTTTGTTCGCGAGCGTGCGTTGCGCCTCCCCAAGCAATCGGCGCAATTCCGGCGTGAGGAACCGCGATGGCGTGCCGCTGTACGTGACGAACAGCTCGCGCTTCGCGCGACTGAGCGCGACGTAGAAGAGTCGCAGCTCTTCCTCGTCGCGGTCGTGCTCGACCGTACGCACCATATCCATGACCGGGTGATCCCCCGCCATGCACGGGTAGGATTGCGCGTTCGCGCCGACGACGAACACCGTCTCCGCCTCAAGCCCCTTGATCGCGTGCACGGTCGAGAGCACCACCATCCCCGCTTGCGGAGCGGGCAACCGCCCTTCCTCGTCCGAGCGCACGAGGTGCGCGATGCCGCGCGCGGTGAGCGTATCGCTGAGGTCTTGGAGCGCGCGGTTCGTGCGCGCGAGCGCGAAGATCTCCGCGCGCGGCGTTGACGACGACGCTATCTGCGCGGCGATCCACGCGCGCTCCGCGTCGTCGTCCGCGAACTGGCGCAGTCGCGCGATACCGCTTTCGGAGCGCGTCGCGACGAGGTCAGGCATACGCATCGGTTGGATCGCTGCGTTCATCGCTGCCACGATGTCGGTCGCGCTGCGATGGTTGCTCGTGAGCGCGACGACCGTCGTGGGCTGTTCAGCGGGGAATTCGAGGATGCAGCGCACGCGCGATCCGCGCCAGCCGAAGATGCTCTGGCGGGGGTCGCCGACCACGAACAGGTGTGACGGGGCGAGGATGTCAAGCAAGGTCTTCTGCACGGGATTCACGTCTTGGTATTCATCTACGAGGATGTGGTCGTAGCGCGGCACGAGGCGCGGGTTCTCCTTGAACAACCGGATCGTGTCCAGGAGCTGGTCGCTGTAATCGCGCAGGCCCGACGCGCGCATCTCCTCGCGGATCGCGCGGCATAGGTCCTCGATGATCTTCGCGTCGGGTGTAGTCGCGAACGGTTGGAGCTCGAGGCCTTGGTTCGCGTAGTAATCGACGATCCCGAAGCAGTCGTGCGCGAGCAGGCGCGCGAGCTGCTCGCGCGTCTTGTCGCGGCGCTGTCGTGCGGTGAAGTGCTGCTCGATCACGGAGCCGAGGTCCAGGTCGAGCCGCTTGAGCGCGTGGTACAACAAGCGCATGCGGTCCGCGTACTGCAGGATGCGCACGGGACGGCCGTACAGGTGATCGCCGTGCTGCTGCAGGAGGCGTTCGCCGAAACTGTTGAACGTCTCGATGCGTACGAGCCCCCCCAGGCGGTGCTCCATCTCCGCGCGCGCTTTTCTCGTGAACGTGATCGCGAGGATCCGCTCTGGCGCGACGCCGCAGCAGCGCACGAGGAACTCGACGCGTTTCGTGAGGACGGTGGTCTTGCCGCTGCCCGCGCCGGCGACGCACAGGATGCGCGGCGCTTGCGCGACGATCGCGTGCTGCTGCTCCGGCGTGTACTGCTTGAGGAGGAACCCGAACGACGCGATGAGCTGGCGCTCTTGGTCAGTGATGGGTGTCGGGATGAAGGTCGGGTTGAGCGCGGATGTCGGACGCAGCCCGACGGGCTTGCGCAATTCTTGCTTCCCTTTTTCTGTGAGACGGTACACTTTCGCGAACGACTTTCCCGGTAACGCGGTCCGCTCGAGCAGGCCGTGCGCGACGCAGGATTGGAGGAGCTGCTCGATCTCCTCTTCGCTGTACCCCCCAAGCGCGCCGAACGCCTGCTCACGGTCGAGCCGGTAGCGCGCGACGGTCTCGTGCGTGGCGTCGCCGACCAGGACGCTCGTGAGCAGCTTGCCTCCCATCGGGAACGGCAGGTCGCGCACCGCGCGCAGAACGTCAAGGTAATCCTGTTCCTTCGTCACCGCCACCATTCTTCGGGGGTCGCACAAGGGCGGTTTATAGAGGTTGTGGCGGCAAAGCCCTCAGATCCTAAAATCACCCGGGTCAGGGTTGCGTCCTGTTAGAATAGCTGACTCCTTGGAAAGGAAGAGGCTCATGGCTCAAGACATTCGCACTGACGTTCGGGAAAAGCTGCGATGGGAAAATTGCTCGTAAGAACGCGACATGTTCGCCAGGATGCCGGGTAAGGTGATGGGCGATATCAGTGGCGAGTCGTTTGCCTGTAGCCAGATGAACGTACGCCATTGAATACCCGACTGCATTGCCCCTCCCCCCAGAATCCCTGAGCGTGGCACTCCTAAAATCGAGAGTGGTGATATATGTGTCTTCATCACGATCAATGCCTGTGGCATCTCGCAGTGAGAGCGGGTATACTGATACTTGTGTAGTATTGACTGTCCGCGGGACTCTTTGAACTTCTGTGCCCCCAAGAAGCCCCGCGATGCCTTTCTTTTTCACGACTCTTTCTTCAATAACGCGCTGAGGAACGAGGGCGTCTTTTTCCCGAGAAGCCCACTGTGTTCGGAGCATCACGGTCGGTACTTGACCCCGATTGTCCTCAGGCGAAATAAATGATCCGTCGACGCAATATGTGCCTGAGGAGAGTGAAATTCTCGCTGCCAGCGGCACTTGTTCTCGTTCGTGCTTGCAGTACTTGCGAACATCTACTGTTGATTGGGTGCCTTCGTTTCCCGATAAGAGAAGATTTCTACGCGCACGTTGATAGAGAGTGTCGAGATAAAAGCTGTTTTTATTTCCATCAGTAAATTCAGGCCTGCCACATGCATGAAGGTAGAGTCCTTGCCCGCCGTTCTTGTGGAGATCTGCAGCGAGATCTTCGAGTATTCCCATACAGAGTTCTCTATTTTCGGATTATTTAAATGTTTCTTATTTAACCACTAATGAGTAACTACTAACTTTGAAGCAACCTTTAAAAACCCCTCTGGATTCCCCCGTCGTAGACGCAGAGAGGTGCGGCGGTTCCCGTGAGTGGGGGGCTTCTGCACACTGGACGCGAGAACCTGATTCTCGAGCCTTCCTGCGAACGGAGGAAACAGTATGGCACGTATGCACAGTGGCGCGCGCGGCACGTCGCGCTCGACCAAACCAAGCAACCCCCAGAAGCCCACCTGGCTCTCCCAGAGCCCGAAGGAAGTGGAGCTCTTGGTCGCGAAGTACGCGAAGGATGGCAAGAGCGCGTCGCAGATCGGCCTCGCCCTGCGCGACGAGTACGGCATCCCGGACGTGAAGCTCGTCACGGGCCGCTCGATCACGCAGATCCTCGCGGACAAGAAGCTCCTCGCGGAGATCCCCGAGGACCTTATGGCGCTCATCACGAAGGTCGTGCTCATCAAGAAGCACATGGATGAGAACAAGCACGATATGACCGCGAAGCGCGGCCTGCGCTTGACGGAGAGCAAGATCAATCGCCTCGTCAAGTACTACAAGGAGAGCGGGCGGCTCGCGAAGGATTGGAGCTACGACCCGGACCGCATCAAGCTGTACGTGGAGTAGGGTTCTTTCCGTTTTCCTTCCTTTTTCCTTCTCTTCTTCTGGAATCCTGTTCTCCCTACCCCATCACTTAAAAACCCGGCCTGAAACCACCCTCGCATGCCGTCCCTGGACACCCTGCTTGAGCAAGCGGCGCAGTTCCTGCGCGAACACGAGCACCTGTTGATCGTCAGCCACGCCGACGCGGACGGGATCTGCGCCACCACGATCCTCGATGAGGCCCTCGACGCGACGAAGATCGCGCACGAGATCATCTTCCTCAACCAGGTGAGCGCGATCGCGCTCGCGAAGATCGCCAAGGAAACCGAAGGCGCGGTCGTCTTCGTCGACCTGGGCGCGTCGCACCTCGGGCCGATCGGTGAGGGTTTCGCCAACCGCCCGGTGCTCATCATCGATCATCACCAGCCGCACGGCGACGCGCCGCACGCTGTGCACTGCAATCCGGTCGCGGCTGGCCTTGACGGGACGCGCGTCGTGAGCGCGGCAGGTCTCGCGCTTGAGATCGCGACGCTGCTCGCGCCCGATACGGCTGCACGCTTGAGCCCTATAGCGATCATCGGTGCGCAGGCGGACAACCAGGAGCAGGGCGCGTTCGTCGGCATCAACCGCCGTATCCTTGACGACGCGATAGCGGCTGATCTCGTGCGCGCACGCGAAGGCGCGCGGCTGCACGGTATCGAGACGAAGAACGTGCTCGACCTCGTCGCGTACAGCTACGACCTGCGCATCGACGGCGTGACGCGCAACCGTGAGGGGGCGCGGCGGTTCCTGCGCCAGATCGGCCTGCGCGATGTGGAGCGCTTGCGCTACGCAGAGCTCGAGCCTGACGAGCAGGACCTGTTGGACCGCGAGCTTATCCGACGCAGCCCTAATCCGCAGGCGCGCGTCACCCACTACACGATCCTCGATGCGCCAAACGGCCCCTTGCGCGATACGCGCGAAGCCTCGACGCTGCTCAATGCGTGCGGCCGTTCCGGCAAGGCACCGGTCGCGGTGCGCACGCTACGTGGCGATGAGACGGCGCTGCGCACAGCGCTCGACGCGCAGCGGCAGTATCGCAAGGCGGTCCAGGAGGCGCACCGGTGGTTCCAGGATGCGCGCGCCCAAGGAGATGAGGATGTCATCATCAAGAGCGAGCTCGTCCTGATCCGGGCGCGCGATCGCGTGCCGCCGGACATCGCGGGCACGCTGTGCAGCGTGCTCACGAAGGGCGAGGAGGTCCCGCGTGGGACGGTCGTGATCTGTGTCGCGCACAACCGCGACGGCACGGGGACCTCGAAGGTGAGCTCGCGTGCGGTCGAGAGCCACGCGGATCTCGCCACCATTATGCGCGAAGCGGCGGCGGCCGTCGGCGGCGAGGGCGGCGGGCACGTGGTGGCTGCTGGGGCGATTATCCCGACCGATGCCGAAGAGGAGTTCCTCCAGCGGCTCCAGGATTCTTTGGTATAAGGAAAAGAATATGGTTCCAAGGGCGTTTTCCGACGAAAATCTATATGTAACTACTATTTAGGAGTTAAACATAGAAAAGTATTTAAATGCGTTCACCCCAGATAGGGTCGGGGGTTGAACATGAACGCTACTGCACCGCTACACGATATCGCGCCGTGGTTCCAGCACTGGTTCCTAGGCCACACCATCACGCACGAGGTGTCCGGGAAGCGCGTCACGGTCAACGTCGGCTACTACAACACCCGCAACGGCACGGGCGAGCGCACGAACGGCGCCGAGCAGCCGTTACGCGAGGCAGGCTACGAGATCATCGACCAACTGCCCAAGCGCGAGTTCGACAGCGCCATGCTCACCGCCCGCATCCAGACGATCACGCGCATCGGCGCACGTATCCACAATCTTCCCCATATCGACCTCATGATCGCAGAAGAAGGCAAAGACCGCGAGCACTACGGCCTGTGGGCGCTCGTCCGTGACCCGACGGTGCACTCATGAAACCCATCCGCCTGCTCCTGACGCTCCTTGGCGTCGCCATCATCTTCATCGCCGGCATCTGGATCGGCGGCGCGGCGCGCGACACCACGCCCGCGAACTGGGAGAGCGATACCTCGCTCTTGCAGGAAGTCAATGCGTTCAACCCATTCGCGCCCGTCACGCCGCGCGCGAGCCCCGTCGACCGCATCCCCGAGCGCGCGATCGCGGTGTACCACGACCGCATCGTCCTGGACATCCAGGACGCGCAATGGGCGACGTTCACCGACACGCACAGCATGGAGCCCGTCATCATGGCGGGCGCGAACGCGATCGAGCTCGTACCCAAGAGCGAAACGGACATCCAAGTCGGCGACATCGTGAGCTACCGCTCGAACTATGCCGACGGCACGATCATCCACCGCGTCGTGTACCGTGGCGAGGACGAGCTGGGCACGTACTTCATCATGAAAGGCGACAACCTTGCGACGAGCGACCCCGGCCGCATCCGCTTCGACCAGATCGAGCGGGTTGTTGTCGCGATTGTGTATTGAGACACGAGGCCTCGAGGCGATCACATGATCAACGCACAAGACATACAAGACTACGGAAAAGCAGTCTACGCGAATAAAGTCACACTCTTAGGCATCGCCATTGCCGGCACCAGCCTGCTCTTCGAGAGCGACAATGAAATCACGCAGCAATTCATAGAAAATTTTGCACTCAACGGGGGCGCTATGCTCATAGGCGCAACCAAAGGCGGACTCGGAACCTTCAGCGCATTGCGCCGTACACGAGCGCATCTGCAACAGCACGGAACGCTCGATGAACGTATGCAGAAGATCAATGGAAGATATTATTGTGACGCTACAGGCGTGATGGCAGCGTTGGAAGAGCAAGGGATGAGCGATATCGCTGGTGAACGACTACGGGAAACAGCGACACTCAAGGACGCAGCAAAAAAGTGGGGACGGTTGACGCTCGGTATGACAAGTGCCTACGCGGCGATAACCTACCTCCTAAGCCACTACTGATCCATCCGGAGCGCAACATATGCACCCCAACAAGCTCAAGGATCTCGTCGCGCGCATCGCGCAGGGACCGGATATCTCCGATACGGATAGGATTCTGCTCGGGCCTCTTCTCGCTGAACGCGTCACGTGTGAGCTCGAGCTCATCGATCCGTCAAGCGAGCAAGCAAAGGAGCTCGACGACGCACGCGCAGAACTCGTGCGAACGGTCGTACGCACCCTCGAGAACACCGATGAGGAGCTCACAACCCACCTGCACGCCCTCGAAAGCACCGGACAGCGCGCACCCAATCGCTATGACGCCGACGAAGTCATCATCGACGGAGAACCGAGCGCGATCGGCATCACGGAGACGCAACACCAGCGCACGTACCTGCAGCAGCTGCACGCACGCCGATACGCGTTGTCAAGCGGCAACCAGCAGCTCGTGCACGCGAGCCGCGATCGGCTGCATCGCCTCAGGAAAGAGATCGTGTTTGACTTGCTTGAGGATCGCGTGCGGGATACGCCAAGCCTCATAGCGCTCCGCAAGGGATTGCGCACGATGGATTGGCACTACCTCCGAGCGAAGGTCGATGAACGGACAGCGCTCGATCGTGTCGTCGCACGATTCCCCGCCTATGAATCGACCATCAACTGCATCCACGACCGGTACGACTTGTCGCGCCTGCAGGAAGCCGCCCGGCTGTACCTTGGCGTGCGCTCGGACACGTCTCCCGAACGGCACGAGCGCAACAAGGCGTTGCGCGGCTATTGCGATCCTATCCTCGCCACGCAGCGGGAGGGATCGTTCGACGGGCGGTCGCTCGTGGAGCAGAGTTTCGCGAACCTCAAGACCATGCTGCGTGCGCTCCTGTATGACGCGCAAAGCCACGCACGCAATGACGCGGACGCGACCTGAGTCCGGCGTGCGCGCCGCAGGCAGGTTTTTATACGCCCGCGCGAGCGCCATCTATCTATGACCGCACCCGACGCGCACGCGCTCGAATGCTACCGTGAGGCGGGCCGTGTCGCGGCCCAAGCGCTCGCGCTTGGTGTCGCGCGCATCAAGCCCGGCGTATCGATGCGCGCGGTGCTTGACGAGATCGAGATGTTCATCATCGCGCAAGGCTGCGAGCCTGCGTTCCCGGCGCAATCCTGTGTGAACGAGACCGCAGCGCACTATTGCCCCACCGAAAGCGACGATTACGCGTACCAGGAAGGTGATCTCGTCAAAGTCGACGTGGGCGCGCACAAGGACGGCTACATCGGGGACAACGCGACGACGATCGTGCTTGGCGGCACAGCACAAGACCGCGCGCTCGCGCAAGCGGTGCGCGATGCGCTCGCGGCCGTCGAGCGCATCCTCAAGGCCGGCGTGACGCCGGATGAGATCGGCCGTGTCGTGCAAGACACGTTGGCGGATGCGGGATTCCAGCCCATCCGTAACCTCACCGGCCACGGGTTGGCACGCTATGTCCAGCACGATGCTCCCAGTATCCCGAACTGCCCCGCGGGAGA
>CAYNGK010000050.1:0-10691 GCA_964396935.1 uncultured Methanosarcinales archaeon
TACCGCCCGTCTGCTTCGACGCCACGATGAGGTCGACGCCGCGGTAGGGGATCTGCTTCTTGCCCTGCGCGATCTGGCGGTCCGTGAAGTAGTCGCCGATGCGGCGATCCAGCTGGGGGATTGCCTCGTTGTTCGCGGTGATACCGTACGTGCCGCGCATCTCACGGCGCACCGTATCGGCGATGCCTTGGAGCTTGCGGTCCGTGTAGTTAAGGCCCAGGCCGAATTCGATCGCATCGCGTACCGTCAGGTCGACCTGCTCAGGGCGCAGCTCGAAGCGCAGGCGCTGGCCTGCAGCGCTGCCCGCCTGGAGCGTCACGACGTGGTGCGGTGCGGTCACGGTCTTTTTCGTAGTTGTCTTCTTTGCCATACGAATATCCCCCTAGTTTGTTTTTACTCAAGAGTGGTTCAATTTCAATATTTAAAAGTTCCTATTTCATTCACCACTTCGAAGGTGCGAAATATTATAAATCGCCGGAGACTCCTCCAAAGTATCGTTATGCCGACAACCCGCAAACCCGCAACCCACCCGGCATCGCTCCTGCGTGCCGGTGACGACGTACGGCTCAAGATCCACCCGACCGTGCCGATGGATGTCGTGCGCATCCGGCGCGCAACGCTCACCGTCACACCAGGGAAATACGAAACAGATCTCCACGAGGAGCTCCTGCGGCAGCACCCGCGCTTGGCGCGCATCGCGGACAACCTCTACCTGCCCGCAACGATCCTTCCCGGCGCGAACGCCGCCACACCAACAACCAACGCGCTGCGCACCGGCGGCAGGACGGCGCTGCTCACCGCTGTCCGGCCGATCGCGATCCCGTTGCAAGAGTACGGATGGTCGACGACGCCCCAGACGCAAGAGTTCTGCGTCGAAGTCAAGGGCGCGGGGACCGAACCGGAGGTGGCGGGGCTCACCATGCAGCAACTGACACAGGAGAGCGCAGGCCCACTGGGCAGGCGCGTCCGGGCACAGGTGCGACGCGGCGATGAGCCGTTCGTCGCGACACGGGGATCGTACTACGGGAAACCATGGGGCGCGCAAGATCTCTCGTTCGCGCACCACTCGCTGCTGGTGTCTAAGGACCTGTTACGGCAATTCCCCGTGCGCATCGCACCCACATTCGCGATTAATCCATACCCCGACGCGGTGAACACGGTGGTCGAACAGCTGACCGCGCTCGCGCCTGAGAGCGAACGGACAGAAGAGGATCCCGTGCAGGAGCTGCGCCTCGTCCCCTCGACGGTCCGGATGATCTACCTCGACACCGCGCAAGATCCGCAGCTCGCGCAATTGTGCAAACGCATCTCACCTGAACGCAAGACGCAAGAAGGAGCGCTCGACATCTTGACCGCCGATGTGCGCGGTTATCTGGAAGTCCCAGCCCGAACCGGCCAGCAGCGCGGTGACCGGTACCGCTGGGTCAAGCTTGGGGACATCGAACTCAAGTGGATTGACGACGACGGCAAGTGGAGCGAGCCGAAGATCGAACGGTACCGTCGAGCGCAACGGTCATGGGTCTACGCGAAAGATGTCGTCATCGCGCCGACCGGCACGTGGCTTGTGGATCTCGAATCCTCATCGAGATTCCACGCACTCGATGGTTCAGAAAGCTGGGATCGTTTCGTGCGCAAGCAAGGGATCTACGCGCTTGGCGTGCTACGCGATTTCACCCGCGTCGCTGCGCGGATGGGTGTTGGCATCCGTCTCGCGGCAGGCGATCACGTATCGGAGACCCAACGACGCGATATCGAGCGGGAGACGCTTGAGCGCGTCATCGCGCAGGTGAACAGGAGCGATGTCATCAGCATGGAGCCGGAAGGCGACGGGTACCGCATCACCTGGCGGTATCCGCAGCTGGCGAACCGCACCGCACAGACGCGCATAGAGCGCAGCGAGCTCGCGCTCCGCTATCGCTGAGATCCCATAAGCGCCGAGGGGGATGTTCTGCCCTGCGATCTCTCGCCAGCGCCCCACGCCGCGTCGATGAAGGCGCGAAACAGCGGCGATGGCTCGTCAAGCGAGCTCGTGAGCTCAGGATGCGCTTGCGTGCCCATGAAGAACGGATGCCGTGCGAGCTCAGCGACCTGCATGATCGTCCCGTCGGGATTCGCGCCGGAGAACACGAGGCCGGCGGTCTCGAGCGTCGCGACGTACGCGGGGTTGACCTCATAGCGATGACGGAAGCGCAAGCGCGCCACATCGCCAAGGAGCGCGTGCGCGCGCGTACCTGGTCGCAGGTGCACGTCGTGCCCGCCCAGGCGCATCGTCGCGCCCTTCTCGGTGATGCCACGCTGTCCGGGCAGGAGATCGATGACCGGATGCGGCGTACGAGGATCGATCTCCGTCGTGTGCGCGCCAGCGAGAGCGCACACGTGCCGCGCGTGCTCGATGACCGCGAGCTGCATGCCGTAGCACAATCCGAGGTACGGTATCCCGTGCTCGCGGCAGTGCCGGATGACACGGATCTTCCCCTCGATGCCACGTGCGCCGAAACCCCCCGGGACGATGACCCCATCGACCCCTGCGAGCGCAGCATCGACATCAGCCGACGGATCCTCAAGCGAGGTGGTCTCGATCCAGCGCACGTCGAGCGTGATCCGCGCGTGCAGGGCCGCATGACGCAGCGCCTCGATCACGCTCGCATAGCTGTCCTCGAGCGCGGTGTACTTGCCGCACAACGCGATCGTCGCGTGACCACGCGGCCGCGCATCGAGGAGCCGTTCCCACGTCTCGAGACGCGGCGCTATCGCTATGCCGAGGCGATGCTCGAGGAATTGCACCATGCCCTGCGCGGCGTAGCGCGCCGGGATGCGATAGACGCTCTCGACATCCTCACCACTGAACACCGCACCCTCCGGCACGTCGCAGAATTGCGCGATCTTGCGCTTGAGCGCATCGGGGAGTGATTGCGCGCAACGACCGATGATCATGTCAGGCTGGATGCCGCGCTCGCGCAGGAGCGCGACTGACTGCTGGGTCGGTTTCGATTTCGGCTCGCCGACCGCATCGAGCACGGGGACGTAGGTGAGATGCACGTACAGGACATGGTCCGGGCCGACGTCGCGCTTGAGCTGACGGCACGCCTCGATGAACAGCTCGCTCTCGATATCGCCGACCGTGCCGCCGACCTCGACGAGCAGGATGTCGGCGTGCTCCTCGCGGGCGACACGTTGCAGGTGTTCCTTGATGTGCTCGGTGACGTGCGGGACGTACTGGACCGTCTTGCCGAGGTAATCTCCGCGCCGTTCCTTCTCGCGGATCTCGCTAAACACGCGACCCATCGTGAGGCCCCACTCCCGGCGGCAGCGCACGCCGAGGAACCGCTCATAGTGGCCGAAATCCATGTCGACTTCCGCGCCATCATCAAGCACGAACACCTCGCCGTGCTCGATGGGGTTCATCGTGCCAGGATCGACGTTGAGATACCCGTCGAGCTTGACAGGGATGACACGGTATTGCGACGCGAGCAGCCTACCGATGGATGCGGCAGCGATCCCTTTGCCAAGACCGGAGAGGACACCGCCCGTGATGATGATGTAGATGGTCGTGCGCACTGTGCAGGCCTGAAAGGGCGGTTATTAAAGGATTTCCTGCCCCGGACGGATAGGTGCGACGTGAGGAAAAGAAGACGTCGACGACAGCAGATACCATTGAGGGAACCACGCGACCGTGCCGACGGCACCTTTTTAAAGCACCGGCGCGCTCCCGACGCTCAACCCCGTGGGTGTAGCTCAGCCTGGTTAGAGCGCGAGACTCATAATCTCGAGGTCGTGGGTTCAAAGCCCGCCACCCACACCTTCCTCTCTTTTCCTCCTCGTTTTCACAACACGGCCAATGGTCGCATAGCGTGGTGTGCGCACCGCGATGCTCCCTGAACACCTCCTCGATTTCACAACAAGCCTAGGTCGCATAACCCGGTAGTGCGCAAGCCTGGAAAGCTTGTCCCGCAAGGGATTCCCGGTTCAAATCCGGGCCTAGGCGTTTCCCTTCATCCTATCAGCCGGATTTGGGAGAGCGCCCGAACGACAGTGAGGCGCACCCGGTGCAAATCCGGGCTCTGAGGCGTTTCTCGTCATCCTATCGGCAGGAGTTGAGAGGGAAGACAACGCAACAAACGAGACGATTCTCAGCGGAACTGCGCGACGATACGCTCGCGCATCGCGGTACGCTGTTCCGGCGTCGATGCGTGCCCTTGCCAACCGTGCAGATCATCATCCTCGCGTCTGGGAATGATGTGCAGGTGCATATGGAACACCGACTGCTCCGCGGCTGCGCCGTTCGCGAGCTGGAGGTTGAATCCTTGCGCACCGGTGCCACGCACGATCGCTTCCGCGACGCGTTGCGTGAACTCCACGAGCTCGTTCCCGAGGTACTCGGGCAATTCGAGGAAGTTCGTCGCGTGCTTCTTCGGGATGACAAGCGCGTGCCCGGGCGCGATAGGCGTGAGGTCCAGGAACGCCAGGAAGTTCGTCGATTCGGCGATCCGCCACGAAGGGAGCTCTCCGGCGACGATTTTGCAGAAGATGCACGCGTGAGCCGTCAAGGGACTAACCACCGATGGACTCGCCGGGATTTGAACCCGGGGCCTCACCGTTGCGAACGGTGCGCTCTACCGAACTGAGCTACGAGCCCGTATACGTTGACGGTGGGCGCCCAACCCTTTAAAAATCTAGGGGTTGGGAAGGCGGCAGGCAGCGAGCAACACGGCAAAGATCGCGTGCTGATGCGTCGCTCACGGTGTCGGCTTGACCTCGATGTGCTCCAAGTCGGTCACGACCAGCGTCACCTGTTCGCCAGCGAGCGCGTACTTCGCGTATTGCGCAAGCGCGCGCGACACGCCTTGCGTCGCCAGGCCGTCGTATCCGGCGACGAGCAGCGCGACTTTCCCGTCGCGCTCGAATGATCGGATCATCGCCTCACCGGCGGTGAATCCTTCCGTGCACACCGTCGGGTTCCCGAGCAGCTCTGCTGCGACGGTGTTCACGCACGGCCCGCCCACCACGATCATGTTCGCGGTACCGATCGCCGGCGCGTCAGCATCCGTGATCGCGATGCCAACGGCGATCGGGTTCACCTTCTCGCTGGTCGTGAGGGGCGCATCGTGCCGGACGTCACCGATCGTGATGAACAGCTGGGTGTACTGCTGCGTCTGCGGCACATTGAACGTGAGCTCCGATGGCCCGTCGGACGGGTCGTACAGGTCGATGAGGATTCCGTAATCGGTCATGCCGCGCTCGTGGTCATCGTCCTGTTCATCGGTCGCGAAGATGAAGCCGTAGTTCTCATCCGCCGTGTCCGTGTTGATGGGTCCGTCGTAGTCGTTCGCGGTGAACGCCACATCGATCTCGTCGCCCGCCGCTTGGGTGAACGTCCAGTTGAACGTCTCATCCGTCGCCGGCGTGTCGAAGCGCTTCGCGAGCACCTGCGTGCTCATCTGCACAAAACCGGATCCATCGCTAAACCCGGTCACGCTGCTGATGTTCTTGCCGTTCCCGACGATATCCGAGATCCCGGCGTCCGTGAGGGTCACATTCGTGCTCACGTTGCGATAGACCCGTTGGGCCGGGTTCACGATCATACCGCCGTACGTGACGATCTTGATCTTGTCCCCGAATCCCGCATCGGCGTCGAGGTCCATGCTGAGGGTCGGCTCGTTGGCGGTCGTGCTGGAGACATTGATCTGGAAGAAGTATGATCCGACGTAGAGGTATCCGATGCCGTCGCTCGAGAGCGGCACCTGCGTCGTGCTCCGGTCCGCGAGGTTCTCGAACGATACCACGAGATTCGTGTCGTCGTAATCCGTGTAGCGCATCGCGACGGTGACCGACTTGTCCGCGTCATTGCCGCTCTTCGCGTTGCTCAAGAGGATATAGTCGTCCATCCCGATGTTGTGGTCGGCGGCGTTCGCGCCTTCGATGAAGATGAGGTCGTGGTCCTTGTCGCCGTACTTCCAGACCCCGTCCTCGTTGCTAAGCAAGGGGGTCTCATAGGCTTTGCCATCGGCGTTCACGAACGAGAGGCGGTACGCGTCGTCACCATCGGCGACGATCTTGAAGTCCTTGCGCGTGAGCGGCAGCAGGCCGTGGTAGTGGATGTTGATGTCGCTGAGGAACCCTTCCGATTCGTCAATGACATCCCGGATCGTGTGATGCTCCGCATCGAGGTACGCGGTGCCGCCGCTTGCGGGATCGGCCGTGAATCGGTAGCGCAGCCACGCGAGCCGGAACGTGTCGTTCTGGCCCTGGTAGTACCCGACCGCTTGGAAGTCGCCATCGGAGATGTCGTTGTCGTCGAGCTCGACGCTCCCGTCGAAGTTCTCGCTCGTCGGCGTCGGGTCCGTGAGGACCACATCATGTGCGCCAAGATAGAAGCTCGCGACCCCCTCGCGGCTGTTCACGAGGATATCGCGCACGCCGATGCGCGTGTCCGCGACGCGGTCCGACTCGCCTTCCTCAAGCGCGCGCGTCATCTCGCCGTTCACGAGGAATTTCGCCTCGTTCGTGCCACCCGACGTGCTCGGGTCGCTGACGAACGCGAGCGTGACCTCATAGGGGGTCCCATCGATATCGTACGTCGCGGTCTCCCCCTCGCGCAGGGTGCCGCCCACGCTGCCGCTCATGAGCGTGAGGACCAGGTCCGTCCCGTCCTCATCGATCGTGGCTTCGACAATGCTCGCCGGCTCTCCCACGAGCCCGATCTGCTTGTCCTCAAGGTCCTGGAGGTGCGCGTCGCTATCGCGTTCCGATTCGAGGCCTTGCGCGAACTGCAGCGTCCACTCGATGAACGCCGCGTCATCATTGAGCACCACGAAATCGCCGAGCTCGTCATCGTCGTTCGTGAGATAGTTCACGCTCAGCGGGCTGAATCCGGTGGCGCCAAAGCGCAGGTACTGGTCGAAATCGGTCGACCCGCGGGAGTTCGCGACGTGACCGGTCGCGAGACCCTTGAGGTCTTTCGGGGTGAAGGTGGTCGCGGCTTTCTTGCGCAGCTGCAGCTTGCCACCATACATGCCCTTGACGTCACCGGTGAGGTAGGCGGCGTTGCTGAGGGTCTTGGTGGTGCTTGTCGCTTGGAGGTTCGCGGCGATCTCAATCGCGCCAAGCACATCCGCGACGGCCGCGTTCTCGCCCACCACGATCTTGCCAGTGAAGATGCCGTTCGTGACGAATGGCGCGGGATACGTGTTGAGATCGTATGCGGCGGCGCCACCCACAGTCGCACTAAGCAGCGAGATGCCTGTCGCTAGAGCGATCACAGTACGAGAGAATCGTTGCTTCATGAGAGCCACCTACACACCAGCAGTTGTCTGCTTTCTGCCACCACTGACCGATTTCACGAGAATAAGCGTTTAAATATGTGCGTATCAACGAGAATACCGCCTCACTTATAAACTGGCCAGTCTAGGTCGGAACTGACCGAAATCACGTTCCAAGGTGAACGGAGGAACACTACTATGGCGGATACGTCCAGAAAGACAGGCATTGCGCTCGCGATATCACGATTCGCGCTGGCATTCATTTTCCTATGGCCGTTCTTCGACAAGCTGCTTGGCCTCGGGTACTCAACGTGCAGGGACAAGACGACCGGGGCGTACCTCGGCGTCATGTGCGAGAAAGCATGGCTCGTCAACGGCTCGCCGACGCAAGGATTCCTCAGCGGCGTCAAGGGCCCGTTCGCATGGCTCTTCAACCCGCTCGCGGGGCACTGGCTCGTGAACACGTTGTTCATGCTCGCACTCTTGGGGATCGGTATCGCGCTCCTGCTTGGCGCCGGCTTGCGCATCGCGGCGTGGTCGGGCGGAATCCTGCTCGTCGCCATGTGGTTCGCAGAGTGGGGCACGTTCACGACGAACCCCTTCCTGGATGACCACCTGGTCTACACCACGCTGCTGTTCGTGCTGTACCTGTGCAGCGCAGGCGACACCTGGGGCATCGGGAAGTGGTGGAAAGGGACGGAACTCGTGAAGAACCACCCGTGGCTCGCGTGAGCTGACCACACCCCGTTTCCCTCCTCTTTTTTCTCACATTCCTCCCGTGCGACACCCGTTTTCCCGCACGGCATCAAGCGCAGCGCGGGCCGTCACACAGTGATCGCGGGCGACAGTCACTCTGACGCCGTGCGTTGCGCAGAATCACTGGAATATCGACGACAGCACGTGGAGCGAAATGTCACCACCAGAACCGGACACTTCATTAAATACTCGCAAATCACGCGCAGCGCCGCGGAGGTGGAGAGCATGGCACAGCCACAGGAAGACCTCGAGCGACGGGTCGTTGAGAAACCATGCGCGCGTGTGCGCGATTGCATAAGAAAGACCCTCGGCACGACTGCGGAGGGAGCGCTCGACACGTACGGCATCGCCATGATGACGTTGCTCTGCCCGCCCGTGATGCTGTACTGCGCAGGCAAGTGCGCCGTGCACGGCATCCAACGAGGCTACCATTGGGCGCACGAGCAATGGGACGCGCGCCATCAAGCGCACGTCTGAAACGACCCGCCATTACAGATCCGGCAACGGTCCAGCGGTGTGGGTTCCCACACCGCTTGGCCCGCCCGGAAGGTTTAAAAGCGTCTCTGAAGTCGCATCAGACGGACGGGCGCTTAGCTCAGTAGTAGAGCGCGACATTGGCATTGTCGAGGCCGGGGGTGCGATTCCCCCAGCGTCCATACTCATGGATAAGCGATCGTACCTCGCAGCGAAGCGACGAGAATACCCCGTCACGCTGCGGGTCTTGCGCGCCATGCCGGAATCGCATCGTGATCTGCGACCCGGTGCGAAAAGCAAGAGCGCGCTTGAGCTCGCATGGGTGTTCGTGGTGGAGGAGCGGCTGCTCCAATCCCTCTTGCGCGGCGAACAGCCGACGCTCCAGAGCGCGCCTCCAAGCACGCTCGCCGAAGTCATCGCCATCTATGAGCTCGAGCATGAGAAGACCGTGCGCGCGATCGAAGCGATGAGCGAGGATGACCTTGCCGCGACCGCCTCGTTCTTCGTCGGGCCAAAGACGCCTGGCGACGTCCCGAAAAATGCGCTTGCCCAGATGCTCCTGTTTGACGCGATCCACCATCGCGGGCAGTTCAGCGTGTACCTGCGCATCGTAGGCGCACACGTGCCATCCATCTATGGTCCGAGCGCTGACGAACCCTGGACCTGACGCGCACGCACGTGCTCGAGAAAGCCATACCCGTATCGGAGGTCCGGTTCGAGGTGGTTCCCTTCACTCCACTCGTTCCATGAGCACACGTGCACGATATCGTGCCGTTCGCGCGCGAACGCGATCGCGCGGTCAAGCGCGGCGCCGAAGCGTTCCGGTGTGGCGCCGGTGACGATCGGCGTCCAAGGGAAGCCGAGTTCCGGCACGAGACGGTCCTTGCGTACGCCGCGCGGTGTCGCGTCCCAGCCGCAAGAGATGTTCGGGATGAACGGGACGCCGCTGCGCTGCTCGATCTCACGCCAGGAGGCGGCGCGGCGCAGCGCCATCTCGTCATAGTCTTGCAAGACAGGCGCGCCCGGCGTGAAGTCCGGGAGATAATTATAGCCGGTGAGCGCATCGAATCCGAGCGCATCGTCCACCGGCCGCGTCGTGATGCCGGTGAGGTGGATGCCGCCCTTGTCGGCCATGAACGCGCGCCCAGCCGCAAGCGTCTCGCGCACACCCGATGCGCCGGTGCGTGCGACGAGCCCGTCAAGGTAGTACAGCGTCACGTGCGGCTTGCCGCCGATCTGTAGGTACTCCGGTCGGGAGAAATACCGCTCGTTGCAGTACTCGAGCCACTGCGTGAACCGTTCCGGATCGAACCCGACCCAGCGGTCATCATCGCCATCCTCAAGCGAGTGGATGGGGAACCGACGCCGTGGCGTCTTGAACCCCCACATGATCGCGAAGGGGAAGCCGGTATCGGCAGCAAGGAGTGCGTCCAAGGATTCTTCCTCAACCGGGTGCCCGTCCTTCCAGTACCAGTCAAACAGGAATCCGTCGACCCCGTGCGCAGATGCCAACGCTGCCTGCGCGGCGAGCGTCTGCGGCAGCGAGGTGTCCTGATATCCTAGGAGCGGCACGTGCGGCTGTTCATGACCGGGGAAGTACGGTCGCGCGTCACGAACCGCATCCCACTCGCTGCGACCATCCCGCAAATGCCAACCGGGATAGTAGTACGCGTAGATCGCCGTCATCGGAGAAAGGAACCCCGCGCCCTTTAAATTCATCACGGTTCAGTGATAAGAGAACGAAGGAGAAAAAGAGAGGAACTATTGCGGGCTACTTCCCCAACGCCCACGCGCCAGGGCCTGTGAAGTACAACGACTTCAGGCCAGCGAGCGCGAGGATATGGAACAGCAGGTTCACCGGACTGCCACCCATATTCGGGATGACGACCGTGAAGATCGCGACAAGCATCACGACCGCAAGCGGGAACACCGCCCACTTCGTTTGCCAGCCAGCAAGCAATGCCGCACCGCACAGGATTTCCACGAGGATCAGCAGCCACGCGAACAGCGCGGGCGCCGGGAATCCCAACCCCGCAAGCATCCCTGTCGGTCCGCTTGGGTCAAGCAGCTTGCCCACGCCGGGAATGAAGAAGAGGAGTCCCAGCGCGATGCGCAGGGCGAATGTACCGTGCTTTGGTCCGAACTTCATCAAGTACCCCCCTTGCAGCGCGTGTCGCGCCAAGAGTACCCGAACAGGTGTCC
>CAYNGK010000051.1:0-10665 GCA_964396935.1 uncultured Methanosarcinales archaeon
AGCCGAACGTCATGCGGCCGCCCATGATCGCCTCGAACACGTCGAGCAGCTTCTCGCGCTCGCGCATCGCCCAGACGAACACGGTCGGCTGGCCCAGGTCCATCACGAGCGTGCCGATCCAGAACAGGTGGCTCATGACACGGGTGAGCTCGAGGATGATCAGCCGCGCCCACGTGGCGCGCTCCGGGATCTGGATGCCTTGGAGCTTCTCGACCGCGCTGATGTAGCAGTGCTCCCACGCGGCGGCCGCGACGTAGTCGATCTTGTTCGCGACGGGGGTGAACTTGAAGTACATGCGGTTCTCCGCTATCTTCTCCAGGCCGCGATGGATGAGCCCGACGTCGGGGTCGCAGGAGATGATGCGCTCGCCGTCGAGGACCAGGTTCAGGTGCAGCACGCCATGCGTGCTCGGGTGCTGGGGGCCGAAATGCAGGGGGGTCTCCATGGTGGTGATGGCGCTCAACTGCTATTGCCGTGCGGGACGTCCTTGCGCAGGGGGTGCCCGTGGAAATCGTGCGGGAGGAGGATGCGGCGCGGGTCCGGGGTGCCGGTGAAGGTGATGCCCAACAGGTCGTACGTCTCCCGCTCGTGCCAGCTCGCGCCAGCCCAGACGCTCGCGATCGACGGTATCGTGGGATCGTGGCGTGGCAGGGCGCAGCGTAAGGTGAGGACCTCGCGTTGGCCAAAGCGCACGAGGTGGTACACGACTTCCCACGACCGCTTCCAGTCGATGCCGGTGATGAGCGAGAGGTGCTCGTACCCGCCGTGATCGCGCAGGAGCCGGCACGCGTCCGCGATGCGCGCGCGCTCAACGGTCAGGTCGTATGGGCCGTTGCGCTCGCGCGCGAGCCCCCCGAGGATGGCAGCCGGTTCCGGAGCGCCGGTCACGGAGCACCCCCCGCACGCGGGGCGGCATCGGCGGCCGTTTTCTCGTCGGGCATCTGCACGACCGTGACGTTCGGGCTTGGCTTCATCGCCTCTTTCGCGGCTGCCGCGAGGACGGGCTTGGCGAGCATCGCCGGCAACGGTTGCGACCAGCCGATCGGCTGCGCGGTGGGTGTCGCGCGCGCGAGCTCCTCGGGCGTCGGTGTGTATCGGTCGGCAGCGTCATGGATGCCGATCGTGAACGACGGGTGCGCCATGACCTGTGCGAGGATCTCCTCTCGGCTCAAGGACGGCATCCCGATCACCGCTGTTGGCATGCGCGTGCGCAGTCCGGTGCGGTTCTTCTCGTCGATCTTCTCCTGGAGCTTCTGGATGGCGAGCAGCAACTGCTCGGGCCGCGGGGGGCAGCCGGGGACGTAGATGTCGACGGGGATGAGCTTGTCCACGCCGTTGATGACGCTGTAGCTGTCCCAGAACGGGCCGCCGCAGATCGCGCACTCCCCGAACGCGATCACGTACTTCGGTTCGGGCATCTGGTCGTACAATCGCGTGATCACGTCGCGCAATTTCACGGTCGCGGGCCCCGCGACGATCATCAGGTCCGCTTGGCGGGGCGATGCGCGAAAGAACACACCCATGCGGTCGCTGTCGAAGCGCGATGCACCGAAGGCCATCATCTCGATCGCGCAGCACTTGATCCCGAACGTCAATGGCCAGATGCTGCGCTGCTCGCTCCAGTTGAACAGGCCGCGTGTCATCTCCTGGATGAACCCGCGCACGCTGTGCATGATGAATCCCTTGCCCGCTGCGGGGTCCGAGAGGTCGCGGCCGTCGACAGGGATCTCGGCGGGATCGGCGGGAGTGAGCTCAAGCGGCACGTGACATCACCCCGCGCGAGGCTGCCGCGATCGCGACAAGGAGTGTCCCGAGGCCGCCCAGGAACCACCACAGCGTCTGCGACCACAGGCCTGGTGCGCTCGCGTACAGGTACAGGTAGAGCACACCGAGGTCGAACAGGAGAAAGAGCGCCGCGTACGTGAAGAATCCAAAACCGATCGCTCGGCGCTCACCCGCTGCGGGAAAGCCGCACTCGTACGTGCTCTCGCTTGCAGGCCGCCGGCGGATGGGGCGCACGCACCAGGAGAGGATCACGACGAACCCGGTCATGAGGCCGCCGATGATCGCGAACGCCGCGAGGGCGATGCCGACGCCGATGACCATTCTCTAGTGCCCTCCGCCGCCCATGCTCATGCCGCCCATATCCATCTCCACCATCATGCCGGAGCTCACGGGCACGCTCGGGGTGAGCTTGCCGTGCTCCTCATCCATGTGGCGGACGTTCTCCTCGTACACCGCGAGACGGCGCTGGAACGCCTCGAACGCTTCCGTGCTCTGGCCCTCGTACGCGAGCACCCACATCACACCGCCAGGGTCGTACCCGTTCGCCATGACGTTGTGGCCTGCGTGATCGTGCAGGATCCAGAGCCCCGGGTTGTCCGTCTTGAACCACACATCGTACCGTTCGCCTGGGCCCACGAGGAGCGTGTCGGCTTCGAACGGTGCCGGTAGCGCGAAGCCATCCTTGTGCGTGACGGTGAAGTGGTGCCCGTGGATGTGCAGTGAGTGCGTGTTGAAGCCGAGGTTGATAAAGCGCCAGCGCACGACCTCGCCTTCCTTGAGCGTGATGATGGGGATCGCGGGGAAGCTCTTGCCATTCACGAGGAACTCATCGAAGGTGGGGTCAAAGGGCATCGCGAACTTGGGGCTTGAGAGCAACCACGGCAAGTCACCGTCAGGTCCCATCGGCATCATCTCGCCAGGGAGCGGCATGTGCGGGTGCGAGGTGTCGAACTCGCTAAACAGGAACGTGTTGTCGCGGTCTGCCGGGCCGAAGGGGCTTCCTTGGTTGGGGTCGGGCACGCCCGTTGTTGGATCGCGCGGGTCGACGATGAGCGCGCCGTACATCCCCATGGTCATGTGGTGGGGGGCTTCGACGTGGCAGTGGTACATGCGCGTGCCTGCAGGGTCGGCAGTGAACTCGTACGTGTACGTCTCGCCGGGTTTGATCCATTCCTGGCCGATGTCGTTCACGCCGTCGTTCTCGGTCGTGAGGTTCTCGATGCCGTGCCAGTGGATGGTGTGCGGATCGGTCGCGTTGTTGTACAGGATCACGCGCACGCGGTCTCCCTCAGTGACGCGGATCGTTGGGCCGGGGATGCTATTGCCAAACGAGATCATGCTCACGCGCACGCCGGGGCGGATCTCGTGCACGATGTTGTTGGCGGTAAGGCGGTACACCTTGATCTCTTGACCGTTCTCGACGATGATCTCAGGCGCCAGCGGCGTGTCGGGGTCGGCGGGGAGCTCACGCATGAGCTTGTACCCCTCAAGGTACTCCTCTTCGCTTGGCGGCACGGGATCGGGGACGATGACGGGCTTCATCTCCATATGCATCATCGCCATCGACGGGCGGCTGTTGTAGTTGTCGAACACGAGGCCGTCGACGAACATCACGAGGATGCTCACGAGCACGAAGACGAGGATGATCTTCATCCTGCCCGGTAGCTCATCCACGCGCATCACCTGTTGAGCGCAATACTCTTCCAGCGCCGCCTTGGCATCGGTGCGAGGCGCGAGTGCGGCGCAGGAGGATACTCACTTCTTCGCCTCCACCGATGCTGGGTCGACGCCGGCACGTGGCACCGTCATCGGCGCCTTGACCATGCCGGGCGCGAGCGTGTTCGCGTGGATCGTCGGCGGCGCAGGCCGACGCAGCGCGTCCGGGTCCTCGCCCGCGACCGGGTGCGCGGTCGCGCCCTTGCGCGCAGGAGCGAGCGGCGCTGCGGCCGGTGGTGACGCGACCGGTGCCGGTGCTACAAGCGGCGTAGCGGCTTTGCCGGCCGCTGGTATCGTGCTGCCTGCGAACGTCGTGACGATCGCTTCCTGGCGCGTCACGCTCGCGCGCCACGCCGCTTCGATGAGCAAGAGCACGAGGATCGCGCTCGCGAGCGTGCCGAGGTAGAGCGGGATGCCGCCCCAGGGCGGTACGGACTCGGGCGTGATCGCGCGCGAGCAGGTCGCGGCATACTGCTGTATGGACGTGCAGTCGGCTGCGCGCGTCGGGTGCTCGTACGCGGATTGGAACGTGATGGCGCTCGCCGCCAGCGCGAGCGCGATGATCGCGAGCAGGAGCATCGCGTACTGCGACTGTCGCTTGTTCTCAGCCTCGGGGCCGGTGACGGGCGTCACTCTTTCGCCTCCCAGCTCACGGGCGTGAGGAGCTTCGCGCGGTATGCGAGGAAGATGCCCAGTAACAGGAGGATGGGTGGCACGAACGGTACCCACGGCGCGACGCCGAGCATCGCGAAGCGCTCGGTGAGGTGCGGCAACAGCTGCCATAGCCAGAAGCCGGCGAAACCGATGACAAGCAGGATGTGCGGGACGGCGCCGGCCATCGCGTCCTCCCATTCGACCTGCTTACCTGGGTTCTCATGCACCCATGCGAGCTCCGCGAGACGGTATGCGAGGAAGAAGCTCCATACGGCGCCAAGGGTGATGAGGAAGATCTCGATGAACGGCACGATCAGGAGCCACCAGTCAGGGCCGCTGCCAAGCCACGTCTGGAGGATGGAGCCGTCCACGAGGTATACGACGAGGATGTCGCGGAAGAACATGAGGTAGCAAAACGGCAGGTACGCGTAGCCGAAGTACACGAGCGATCGGCGCGCGTGCACTTTGAGCACCGCGGCGCTCACTGCCGTGACGAGGTAGTACAGGAGGAACACGGCCAGAATGGCGATGATCGCGAACGTGCCCGCGTAGAACCAGTGCCATTTCACGTCGGGGAGATGGAAGAACGCGTTGAGGACCTCGCCCCACGTCCCGAGCAATCCGCCTTCGAGCGCGACGAACATCGCGAGGACACCGATGATGCCCAGCGTGAAGAACGTCTCGAACCCGTTGAGCTGTATCCCGCGGAGGATCTCATAGCCGGGCGGGAGGTACTCGTACTTGATCGCGTCGTACGGGCAGTTCTTGATGCAGTTGCCGCACAGGATGCAATGGCGGTTCGATTCCTGGTGGCCAAGTTGCGGGACGTTGAGGTACATCGGGCAGCCGTCGCTGTTGATGAGCGGCTTGCGCAACGTCGCGACATTCTGCGGTGCGGTGCGCGTGCTTGAGACGCACCATTGGCCCTTGCAGTTCACGCACTTGGTGCGGTCGGTGCGCAGTCCTAGGAACGCCAAGCGCCCGAACAGGTGCGGCAACGCGCCCACGAAGCAGAAGGAGCGGCAGAACGTGCGCCGGGGAAGCATCACGCCGACGATGAACGCGAAGAAGAAGAAGAACAGCACGAACTCGACGCTCATGATGATGCTGTTGGTGATGTTGAGCGCGTCATGCAGGTAGCCGAGCGTGAGGAACGTGAGGAACCCCATGAACACGTACTTCGTGATGCTGATAGGCCGTGCTTCGCGGCCGTTGCGCAATCGCTTCCCGACGAGGTTCCCGATGTCCGTGATGAGGCCGAAGGGGCAGAACCCGCCGCACCAGATACGACGGAAGATGATGATCGTGAGGATGAACAGCGGCCACCAGATGACCCACGTCGCGTTCACGAACACGTCACGATCGTTGTGCCAGCCCAGCGCGAGGAACAATTGCTTGAGTCCCGGGATAGCGGAGAGCTGGAAGATGGGCACGCCCATCGCGTACAGGATCATGGGCAGGACGCCGATGAGCAGCAGCAGCATCATGAGCCATGGGAAGGGGTGGAAGCCGCGGATGCTCACGCGGTAGATCCACTGGAACGGATAGAGCTTCTTGCCCGGACCCGTCTCGAGGTGCGGCCCCATCACGCCGGGCGGGAGCGGCTTGCCGTCAAGCCCGACGGCGGTGAGTTGCAATGCGGCCTTGGTTGATGCGGAGGTGGGTGCGGCCGATGGTTCAGCGATCGGTGCCGCGCTCGACGGCGCGGCTGTTGCCGGGGGTGCGATCACTGCCGGCACCTAGAGCACCCCCGTCTTGACGCCGATGAGGACGCCGATGATGATGATCGCGCTGAACACGAGAAACAACGGCCCGACGGTACGCTGCTCGACGTCGAGCGTGTGCATCGATTGGCCGATGTACTGACCATCCTCGTAGTAATCCACGAGGACAAGGTAGCTCCCGACGCGGTCGATCGTGAACGAGGTCGTGAACTCGTGCTCGCGCTCGTCCGTCGGTTCCCCCCACGCCTCGTGGATGAGCTGGTACGACGGGTCGCGGTACGAGTCACCATTATACCAGTGCCAAACAGTATCGTCCTGGTACACGCCGTACTGGATGGTGACGTTCCCGTCGATCGACCCCTTAGGGTGGACGACGTGGCTGATGATCGTGATCTCGTCACCCACGACTGGGACGCGCGGAGCGGTGGTGTAGCTCGCCTCCCAGATGTGCCCGACGTAGCTGTACTCGATGACGGGGAACTTGTGCGCGAGAACGGTGGGGCTTGCGAATAGGAGGATACAGAGCGCTATCGCGAACAGGCCCACGCGGGCCCCCCACCTCTTGCCCATCGACGAGACTTCCGAGAAGGGAGTTTATAAAGATATCGTCAGTGATACGACGGGGGCGGGGGAGAAGAGGAAGAAAAGAGAGGAGAACAGACAACATCTAGATGAACAGCGGCGCCAGCACCAGTGTGATCGTGCTCAAGAGCTTGATCAGCACGTGCAAGGACGGTCCGGCCGTGTCCTTCGCGGGGTCGCCGACGGTGTCGCCCACGACGCCTGCCTTGTGCGCGTCGCTGCCCTTGCCGCCGAACTTGCCCGTCTCGATGTACTTCTTCGCGTTATCCCACGCGCCGCCGCCGTTGTTGAGGAACAGCGCCATGAGGATCCCGACGATTGTCCCGACCATCAGGAACGCGGCGACCGCTTCCGCACCGACGCCCAGGAGCTTGAATCCCAGGCCTACCGCGACGGGCATGAGCACCACGAGCAATCCGGGGAGGATCATCTGCTTCAAGGCGCCGCGCGTCACGATATCCACCGTGCGGCCATAGTCGGGCTCTTGCGTCCCTTTGAGGATGCCGGGTTTCTCCTTGAACTGCGCGCGCACATCATTGATGACGTAGTACGCGGCCTTGCCCACTGCACGAATGGCGAGCGCGGTGAACAGGAACACGAGCATCCCGCCCAACAGCGCGCCAACGAACACGTATGGGTTCGCGATATCCACGGTCGTGAGGTCGAACCCGTAATTGCGCACCTCGTCGAGGTACGCGCTGAATAGCAGGAACGCCGCTAGTGCGGCGCTGCCGATCGCGTACCCTTTCGTCAGGGCCTTGGTCGTGTTGCCGCACGCGTCGAGCCGGTCTGCCCTGTCGCGCACGCTTTTGGGTTGCTTGCTCATCTCGATGATGCCGCCCGCGTTGTCCGAGATCGGCCCGAACGTGTCCATCGCGAGGATGTACGCGGCCGTCGAGAGCATCCCCATCGTCGCGACGGCGGTGCCGAACAGGCCGCCGTGCGCGATGCCGGTGCTGTTGCCCAGCCAGAACGCGCTGATGATCGCCGCGCCGATAACAAGGACCGGCACGCCGGTGCTCTCCATACCGACGCTCAGGCCCGTGATGATGTTCGTCGCGGGACCGGTCTTGCTCGCCTCAGCGATGCTGCGCACGGGGCGGTAGCGGTACTCGGTGTAGTATTGGGTGATGTACACGAACGCCCAGCTGGTCAAGACACCGATCACGCCAGCGGCGAAGAAGCGCCACCACGCGTCGGGGTACCCGACGGGGTTGAGCAACCACCACGTGGCCGCGCCAAACCCGATCATCGCGAGCAATACCGTGACGTAGTACCCGCGGTTGAGCGCGTTCATCGGGTCTTCCTCGCCCTTGACGCGCACGAAGAACAATCCAGCGACGCTTGCGATGATCCCGAACGCTCGCGCGATCAAGGGGAACATCATCACGCCGACGATAAACGCCGGCGAGGCGTCGGGAATAGCCGCGGCCATCGCCGCGCCCAGGATCATCGCGCCGATGTTCTCTGCGGCCGTTGATTCGAACAGGTCCGCGCCACGGCCCGCGCAATCGCCGACATTGTCGCCCACGAGGTCAGCGATGACGGCGGGGTTTCGGGGGTCGTCCTCGGGGATGCCCGCCTCGACTTTCCCGACCAGGTCGGCCCCGACGTCGGCGGCTTTCGTGTAGATCCCGCCGCCCAGTTGCGCGAAGAGCGCGACGAACGACGCGCCGAAACCGTACCCGACGATCAGGAGCGGGATCTTCGTCGTCTCGACAGCGGTGGTGGCGCTCACGAGCCAGTACAACCCTCCCACGCCAAGGAGCGACATCGCGACGACCATCAGGCCGCTCACGGCACCGCCGCGCAGCGCTATCTGGAGGCCGTCGTTCACGCTGCGCTTGACGCCGGCCGCGGTGCGGATGTTCGCGCGAATCGACACCCACATGCCGATGTACCCGGCGATAAGCGAGCACAACGCGCCCAACGCGAAGGACAACGTGATCCAGGACGCGAGCGCGAGAGAGGATGAGGTCGGGTCGAACGCCTGGTGCGCGCGCAGAAAGCCGTACCCGACGAACAGGAGCGCCCCGACCGCGATCGCGAGGATGATGATCGTGCGGTACTGCCGGCGCATGAACGCTTCCGCGCCCGCCTTGACCGCGTCGCTGATCTTGCGCATCTCCGGCGTGCCCGTATCCTGCTTGAGGACCCACCTGGCGAGCAGCGCCGCTGCGCCCAAGCCCAACGCGCTGATGATGAGAACGACGCTCAGAAGCAAGCTTTCCATATGCGACTACCCCACGCGATGACTATTGGCCGTTCTCCTGCGCCTGACTTTTTAAGCGTAACGGACACGGAACGCACGGACGGGAAAACAACAACGGGAAGATGGCAAGGATTTCGTTGCCAATCATCGCTTATACGCATCCCAAAGCAGTTCGAAGAGGTTCTTCTCGGTCTCGTAATACTCGGGATTGTCAATGATCATACCGTAGTATGGCTCGTTCTGCAAGCTCAGAATCGCCACTTTGCCGGCATAGAGGAAGACGCTTGTTTTGAACACGCGATTTTTTGGGATGAAGACGAAAGAACGAAGATTGCGTTTCGCGGTTTTCAACAGCTCCTCGTGCGGATCCTCCTTCTTGCAGAGCACACGTATGGGGATCTTCCGTTCGACGCGCCGCGCGATGTACTGCGGGAATGCGTGTTGGAGTACCGCTTGGAGCGAAATGATGTCGCCATAGTGCAAGATCTCTTTCTTATGATGCAACGTCTCTTGTAGGATGGCCTTAACGCCGCGTAGACCCTCATAGACAACCACCTTCGGCCCTTCTTTCACGGTGCCGGCGATTGCGTCAAGCTCGGGAAGCACCTCTTCAATCCGTTTTTTCCGTTCTCTCAATATATCCGCAATACGGGCGGGTCTTGCCGCGCGGTACTGGCGTATGACTCCCTTCTCGATGAAACCCACAACTCCTTTCACGACCAATCCGTCGAGGAGATGGTATGTCGTGGTCCGCGGTAGATCAGCGGTCTTCGCTATGTGTTGCGCCGTCGCTTCGCCAAGCTTCAAGAGAGCAATATAGACCGCGATCTCGTTCTCCGACAGGCCGAAGTCCTTCAATGCGGAGAGGTACTGTCCAGGCATACGCGCGTGTACGCCGTGTGAACTCTTTAAATATTTGCTTTTGTCGACCTTTTTGGACAACAAAAATTCAAATACTGCACCGACCCCCTACACCATATGACGGCGAACAAGAAACTCGAACAGGAAATCGAGGACGTGCCCTTTCGCCGCAAAGCGCTCCAGGGGTTCCTACAACAAGGAGACCAGTATGTCGGTGCGACCTACTGCGCGTACGCACGACGAATACGCAAGATACCAACCGGAGATCACTTTCGACCCGTGTGCTGTTTCAGCGAGTATCTCCCCTTCTTGCAAGGAAAGATCGCTCGCGTTGAACGACGTTCGGCGAAACAGCTCATCATTCAGGTACCCCGCCTCCGGAACAACCGCGGCAAGTATACGACGATGTACTCCTCAACTGTCGGAGATTTCTTGGATCTCGGATCACGGCGGTGGAGAGAAGCACACACGACAAAATGGCCGGAGTTCAGCATCGCCATCGACAAAGAATGGGATATCTTCGCATCCGCGAGCGGTCTGCTACGGCTGGACTATCCTGGCATAGTGGAGAATCCGCGTTACTTCACCAACCAGCATCCGGTTCTGGAGCTCATTGTGCCGCCAAGTCTCGAGCTCCTGGTGGATAATCGTAATGCATTAATGATCCGGCATCACGCGTAAGAATGTGCGGATTGTTAGGTGAAGAGATTTGCTCTAGCCGACCAATCACAAGTTTCAGAGCAGGCTCCGCAACTTCTTCACTTCCTTCTGGAAGGCGATATACTCGGGGCTGTAGTAGGGAACGGACGCGTACGTTGGCGTCTTCTTCGCTGCTTTTTTACTCGTGAGTTTCACCATTGTGCACCTCCGTCTCGCGTCGCGCTTTCAAGGCCAAGTACCGCGTGCGTTCCTTATAATATTTGTCGTTCAATACGCTCATCTGATGCGTCATCGCGTCGATAGTCGTCGCGTACTCCTCTTCGATCTTCTGCTCAGCAACGATATTGCCGATGATGTAGATCGTCGGCAAGATGAGGACCTCGATGCCCAGGAGCATAGGCGCCAGGTCCGGTAGGAGATCCGTGAGCACGACAAATAGGATGCCGACGCACGTGGCGATCGCGATCGACT
>CAYNGK010000052.1:0-10661 GCA_964396935.1 uncultured Methanosarcinales archaeon
ATCCGCTCCTATGATCACGACGCGTCCTTCTTCGTGGTGCCTGTCCGTGACGGTGGCGATTTCCGGGCGTGGATTGTGTCGTAGCGGACTGAGGGTGAGTGCGGTAACTATACCTGCGAGACCGCACATCGCGAGTGTCGACGCCAGCAATTTTCGTTGATGCGATTTCATAATCACTACGCAGTAGCAATATATATTTAATATGTACTTATCCTGTACAGGGTGAATAACAGAAACCTTCTTATCTCCCGCCCTCTTTCCCGTCGGTAATGCTCACCGATCAGCTCCAGAAACTCGGCCTCACGGAAGGCGAAGCGAAAGTCTACGAAGCCCTCGTCTCTCTCGGTCCAAGTACCGTCGGCCCGGTCGTGAAGCGCAGCGGCGTCGCGTACAGCAACGTGTACGACGTCCTTGCCAGACTACAAGAGAAGGGCCTCGTCACGTTCATCACGCGCGAGAAGACGAAGATATTCAGCGCGGTGCCACCGACACGCATCGCGGAATACCTCGACCGCCGCGAGGAGGAGATCCGAGAGGGGAAAGCGCTCCTCGCGCAGATACTCCCCGCGCTCTCGAATATCGGCGCGCGCGATACGCAACGCGTCGATGCGGAGATCTTCGTGGGCACGAAAGGGCTCCGCACAGCGTACGACATCCTATATGCGGATGTCGTGCGCGGAAGCGAAGCGCTCTACTTCTACGCGCACGACCCCGGTCACACGGAGGGCGCATTCGCGTTCTACCGCCAGGAGTGGCCGCGTATGAAACGGCTTGGCATCACGGCGCGCGGCATCGAGCAAAAGACATACCAGAAGACGGCGTTCGCGAAGAGCATCCCTTCGCTCCTGAAGGAGCGCTACGTCGACTTCCCCGTCCCCGGGACGATCGACATCATCGGGAACCGCATCATGCTCGTCGTGTGGGGCGAGCGACCAATCAGCATCCTCATCCACTCGGAACAGGTCGCGAAGAACTTCCGCGCGTACTTCGAAAGCGTGTGGAAGATCGCGAAGAAGTGAACTTCCGCTGCTTTCTTAAGTCAGAGATAACCTCTCTGTATCGATGTCCGCTCCCTCGTTGTCCCTGCTCGCTTCTGCGTCGAAAATCGCGCCCTCCTGCGTCCACTTCGAGCAAGGATGCGGCGGGTGCGCGCACCAGGACATCGCGTACGAGGACCAATTGCGCGCGAAAGCCGCGTCTCTCGCGGCGATCTACGGTACGGAAGTCCCGGTCATCCAAAGCCCTGAACCGTTCGGCTACCGCTCGCGTATGGATTACATCATCACGGGCGGGAAGATGGGCTTGCGTGCGCGCGGCGATCATCGCCGCGTCATCGACACGCCACACTGCTTGCTCTTGCCTGAGTATGCGCGGCCATTGTACCTCGCGGCGCGCGCTATCATCGCCGCATCCGGCCTGCAGAGCCACGATCACCTCACGGGCGCGGGTCATCTGAAGTACCTCGTGGTGCGTACCAGCGTCACGACGCGCGAGACGATGCTGCTGCTCACCACCGGCGAACCCGCGGACGATGCGCACACGGTGTCGACGCGCGAGCTTTTGCGCACGCTTGCGGCCATTCCCGGCGTGACGAGCGTGTGGTGGACCGTCAACGCCGGCATCGGCGACAAGAGCGTCGGCGAACCCCGAGAGCACGTCGGGGCGGAAACGATCACGAGCGAGATCGCCGGTGCGCGCTTGCGCGTCGGCCCAAAGACGTTCGGTCAAGGCAACGAGACCGCAGCGAGCGACTTGTTCTCGCGCGCGATCGCGCACGCGCAAGGCCGCGTGCTGGACCTGTGCTGCGGCACAGGCGCGCTCGCCATCCTCGCCGCGTCTCGCCCAGGGGTCACATCGGTCCTCGGTGTCGATGTCGTTGATGCGAGCATCGTCGCGGCGCGCGAGAACGCGCGCGACAACGAAGTCGCGGACCGCACGGAGTTCCGCACGCAAGACCTCACCGATTTCCTACGTGATTGCGCACAACAGAACATCACGTTCGATACGGTGATCTGCGATCCGGCGCGGCCAGGTCTCGGAGCGGCCGCGTGCGCGCTGCTCGTGAAACTCGCGCCAGCGCGGATCATCTACATCTCCTGCAACCCCCTCACGCACCGCCAGGATCTCGCGATCCTGGGCGCGAAGTACGACGTCACGCTCCTCGAAGGGCACGACCTGTTCCCGCAGACGCCGCACGTGGAGATCCTGAGTGTGCTTGTGCGCAAATGTTGAGCGCTATTTTCTCCTGATCACGTAGAACAGCTCGTTCGGCACGCTGAACGTCTCCCACTTCGCTTCTTTTCTCGTCAGCAATCGCTCGAACCAGGTCCGACCGGCTGTGGAGATGCGCTTGCCGCCACCGATGGATCTGGTCGGGAAGCTCGCGACGATCCACGGCGTCTTGATATGGTCGAACAGCTTGTAGGAGATGTGCCGTTTGGACTCCTCGAGGGAGTCGAGGAGCTTCAGGAGGAACGTGACGTCGCCTTTGAGCTTCGCGACTTCTTTGGTTTCGCTCAACAGGTCGATACGTACCGCGTTCCCCTCGATACCGATGGATGCGAATGCGGCCGTGAGAAAGCGCATATCCGCTTCGCTCACATCAGAGGCCACCCAGCTGGCGCGCCAGCCGGCGGCGCGGAAATACGCGTCCGCGAGCGGGTTCATCCCGCAGCCCAAGTCGACGATGGTTGTTGGTGCGGGCGTGATCCGGGCCGCGAGCTCGCGCGCGATTGTCGCGTAGTGCGGCACGCGCTCTTTCGTGCTCACGTGCGTCTCGAGCAGGTCCTCGATCAACTCGGCAGTGTCGGCGCCCGGTTGGTGCAGTCGCGACAGCAGCGCTTCGCGGTCGCCGCTCTGGAACACGCCGTATACGGCGCGAAGCTCCTTGCGCACGCGCTTGAGGATCTCATCCCACGTGCTGCTGCGCAGGAACTGCTCGACGGATTTCGCGCTTTCGAGCTTGCGCGCGATCGTCGCGTCGCCGCGCAGCACGCGCTCGATCTTCTCGCGCACGAACGCGTCATCGAGCGTGCTTAGGCCTTTTTTCGCCTTGACGGCCGCGACGAGTCCCGCGACACGGTCTACCACCGCCGCATCCCCACCACCCCGCCCAGGCCGTCGATGCGACCGCACCCTTCGGGTGTAGAGAGCAAGCGCACGGTCGCTTTGACGCTGTCGGCCTGTTGCAGGAACCCTTCGAGCGCGTCGGCCGTGCCGTCCTCGCGGCTCTTCGCAATGGCAGTCTCAGTCACGATCAATTCGCTCAAGTTCCCTTCGGTGAGCGCTGCCTTGACGTCCGCGTGCCCGTACACGAGGCGATCTTTCGCGAGCGCAGCGAGCACGCGCTCCACGATCCCTCGTTCTTGCGCGGCGCGTTCTTGCGCGAGCGCCGCTTGCACCTCGGGTTTCCCGAGGAGTTCACCAAGCGCGCGCTCGTCCGCGTCGCTCACCGACGCGAAGATGACTTTCGCGCGCAGGTCGTTTGGGAGCGCGCGCTCCAGTTCCGCGCGCCAGAACGCGGGCGATGCGGCGATGATGTGCTGCGCTCCTGTGCGCGCGGCGAGATCGGTCGCTGTCTTGGCGATCTCGGCCATGAAATCCTTGGCCTTGCCGGTCTCCCAGCCTTTCTTTGGCACGTCGCCTTCGATGACCGCGAGCGTCTCGTGCCCGTGCGGGCGCAAGCCGACGAACGTCGCGCGTTCGCGGTCGAACAGCACCACGAGCGTGCGCGCGCCGTGCGTGCGCGCGGCCTCCTCAAGCTTCTCGTGGTGGTACGTGAGCCAGCGTACCTTGTGGAGCGTGACCTCTTCTCCCTCGCCGATGTCCAGGCCGTGGTGGCTGCCGCGCGGGACCTCCTCTGAACCGTCCGTGACGATACCTAAGACCCGGACGCGACCAGCGTGGGGACTCCACTCGACGCGCTCCACCTGTACCTGGACCCAGACGCGACGACGAGCGACTTGGGATTTCGTGTCAGTGCCACCGAGTTTCTCCTTGTACTCGGAGCTGCCTGTGGCGGTGTCTCCTGGCTCGATGAGCGTACGCAGGTACCACAGGTCGTCGGCGCACTCCACGACGAGACGTACCGTTCCCGATTTGCGATCCTGATCAGCGATTCTCATACAGTCAATCTGGGCTCTCCGTTTCCCGTCGTGGCCCGAGGGAAATATTTATATATGCCGCTTGGTCGGGCTGACCTGATGGCCATAGGCTTCTCCCGTCGAGCGCAGACCGCATCGAGCGCAGCGGTCCTCGTCGCGATCATCGGCGGCCTCCTGATCCTGTACATCCTCTTCCTCCCTCCCGGCCAACGCGAGCAGCTCCTGTTTGGCGACGGCTCGTACAACGGCGGCGGGGGATCGTACGGCGGTAGCGGCGGCGGCACGATCGTCCAGTACGGGAACGTGCTCGTGTTCCGTGAGACCCCCGGCACCCTGCGCCAATTGCGCAGCACCACGCAGGAGCACGCGATCCCCAGCGCGACCGTGTTCACGCGTGTGGACACGCAAGAGATCAAGAGCGTCGACAGCGCCGCCGTCCAGAACGGGGTGTTTGCGCGCCGCGACCTCGAGATGACCTTCAATGTCGACCGGGAGGCGACCAGGAACTTCCTTCTGAGCTTCAACATCCCGCAAGCGGGCTACGCGCCGCTGCGCATCCTCGTGAACGGTCAGCAGGTATTCGAACGGCCCGTCTACGAGCGCACGCCAGCGCCTATCCCGCTCCCGATCGAGTATCTCGTGGACGGCGAGAACACGCTGCGCATCGAGACAGAGGATGTGGGATTGGCGTTCTGGCGCTCGAACACGTACATCCTCGATCACGTGCTCATCAGCGCGGATGTCCTTGACACGTCAGGAGCTGTGAGCGAGCAGCAGTTCAGCATCTCCGAGACCGAGCTCGCCTCGTTCGAGGAGGCCCAGCTCACGTTCGTCCCTGACTGCGACCCGCGCACCGCGGGCCGCCTCACGGTCCAGCTCAACTCGCGCGTGGTCCAGGACGCGGGCAACCGGACGATCGAGGTCCCCAACCTCCTCTACACCGGGTTTGTCGATTGCGGCATCCAGTTCAAGACCGAAGTGCCGAAGTCATCGCTGCGCGCGGGCGAGAACCGCTTGCTGTTCGCGGCGCAAGGCGGCCAGTACGTGGTGGACCGCATCAAGCTCATCGTCCGTCTCAAGGCCGAAGAGTACCCGACGTACTACTTCAACCTCCCGCGCGAGCTGTATGACACGCTCGACATCGGCCGGGGCGAGTTGCGCCTGACGATGACCTTTTCCGACTACACCACCGAGAAGCGTGGCGAGGTCGTCGTGAACGGCTTCGTGCAGAGCTTCCGGACGAGCGATTACGCGTGGCAGGCGATCATCAACCCCGCGGTGCTCACGCCAGGACCTAACACCATCCAGATCACGCCGGGCGTGGATCGTCTGGACATCGCGGAGCTCAAGCTCGAGCTCATCTAGGGGGTGTTGGCCACGTGCCCGAACCCCTGCGGCTTTCCGAGGTCAACGAACGCGTCCGTAGCCTGCCATTACCGCAACTCGAACGGTACATAGTGAATCTCATCCCGACCACGTCCGAGGGAGAAGCGCAAGTTCTCGCTCAGGGGTTGTGGAACACGCGCAATATGGCAGGGTTTGAGAAGGAATACGCGGCGCAGTGGAACTCGCTTACGGCACGTCTCAAAGCGACCTACTCGGTCGTCGATGATCTTGAGGAAAAGGCGCAGAAGCGCGAGCAGGAAAACGCGAAGCAGCGTGTGAATAACATCACCCGCGAGGGTGAGGTGCGCATCCGCATCGAGAAAGAGCTCAACGAGCAGTTGCGCGCGCGCCAAGAGCTCCAGAACTCCATCCGTCAAGGGGCGGCGCCTGCGCCGATGATCGATCAGGATATCGCCCGCCCGCAAGGCGGCAGCGGCGTGGATCAAGCTCCATTGTCGCACCCGCCTGCAACGCCGGAGCGTAAGGACCCGCCGCTCGTCTCTGACGAGGAAATCGCTCGCGCCCGCGAGCTTGAGGATCAAGGGGTCGAAGCCGCCGGTGAGGCGGCGCGTACTGCTGCGACAGCGGCCAAGAAAGGATTGGGTGCCGCCGGCCGCTTCGGCTTGTCGGCGCTCAGGGTCGGCGGTCGTGGTGTTGGCGCGGTCGGTCGCGCGAGCATCGGTGGCGCCAAGGGCGCGTGGAGGGCGGTCGGCCCGGGTGGCCTCGGGTCGGCTGTGCGCGGGGATCCGATGTGGCATCTTTGGTTGCTGTTCCTGCTCGGGTTGCTGTTTCACGCGTACGTGTTCTTCTTCGTCCAAGGACGGATGAATCTCGGTCTCACGATCGTGTGGGGCGCGCTGATGGCCTTGTTCTACTGGCTCTTCACCGGGGTCGCGGAAGGCGAGTACTCCGGCAGGACTTTCGCCACTGGCTTGACCACGAGCGCTATCGCTGCCGTGCTCTACCTGACCTCCACGTGGGTCGGCGAGCTCTCGTTCCTGAACCAGGTGGTTGTGGACTCGTGGCGCGTGTTCATCATTATCGTCCCGATCTGGCCTATCGCGATGCTCGCGCGCATCAACAGCCGAAGGCCGACCTCTTTCGTCGGGAAATTCTTCCGCTTCTACCTCATCCTGCTCGTGTTCCTCATCCTCGGCTTCGTCATCTGGCCCATCCTGGGATCCTCTATGGGTGCGATCACCGTCTCCGCAGGCACGGTGGATGTGGGTGGTACGTTCACGGGCTTCTGGGATGCGTTCACGAACACCTGGAGCCGCATCATCGGTCGCGTGGACCAGATCACGACCCTCTACACCAACCCCGACTACTACACGGGTCGCGTGGATGAGAACAAGGACAAGCCATTGGGCATCACGTTCACCGATGTGCGACCGCTGGACCCGGAGATCGCGAACGACAGCCAGATCGTCCTGTTCGGGAATGTCGAGACGAAGTCGTTCATCGGCGAAGAGGTCCAGATCATCCCCGGATGCTTGATCGACCGCACTGGCGCGCCAGCGGTCACGACCATCGACCCGGTACCGCTCGAGGTCGTGTTCGGCACGACCGGCAGCTTCGAGTGCGCGTTTGACGCGCCTCCAGAAGGCTGGCGTCGCGGCACGTACACGGTCAAGGCGACCGCGACCTTCCCCTTCGAGACGTGGGCGTACCTCCCGTACACGTTCGTGGATGAGGAGAAGGCCCGCGCGTACGCGCGCCAAGGCTTGGAGGTGCGCAAGGAGCTCGGTATCGATCAGGATCCTGATGCGGTGTACACGAGCGGCCCAGTCGTGCTTGGCATGGGCGGGTCTGACCAGCCTATCCTCGTGCGTCCGGATGACGCGAAGAACAACTACCTCGCGCCAGGCTCACGCGTTGGCGTCACGCTCACGAGCGGCTGGCAAGAGGGGAAGCTGACGCACGTGCGTTCGATCCAGCTCAAGGTCCCGCAAGGGTTCATCCTCGCGGGCTGCGACCGTAACATCACGGGAGAACCGATACCCGACCCGAACGCGCCGGGTTACCTCACGTACCTGTTCGAGAACCCTGATGACTTGAGCGTCGCGGTCGATTACACCACCATCACCTGCAAGATCGGCCTCTCTGATGCGCAAGAGGCCGCCGCGCTCACCGGCGTTGGGGACAAGGCGGAACGCACGTTCGTCGCGGTCGCCACGTACGAGTACACCACCGAGGATCGCGCACCGGTGAAGGTCCGATGATCAACGCTCATAATCAATGTTCAGGCTCGCACAAGCGAGCGGTGATGGCGCTGTTGCTCCTGTCAGTGCTGTTCCTGTTCACCGCTTGTGGCGGCCAGCCGAAACCGGTCGACCGGTTCACGGGCACGCAAGGGCTCGTGATAGAGTTCGCCCAGAACGCGCCTCCCGAGACCGTGTTCGAGGGAACGGCATTCCCTGTGCGCGTGCTCGTGCGCGACGCTGGCGCGACCGACATCCCCTACGATCGTATGCTCTTGACGTTCAGCACCGATCCGCTCTACCTCTCCGGCGGGATCAGCCCGTACTTCCCCGCTCGTCACGACCCCGACTCTATCGCGCAGCGTCGCACCGGCATCCAAGGCAAGTCCGCCGGGTACCCGGACGGGGAGTTGCTCGCGTTCACGATGCCCCTTGACAGCGCGTTTAGCGCCAACCCTGTTGTTGGCCAGCGCGAGAGTCCCGAGACGCGCATCCTCGCGGGCGTGTGCTACGCGTACACCACGTACTACGCCGCGAGCATCTGCGTGGACACGAACGCGTACGCGGAGAACCTCCGCGACCAACCGTGCCAGACCGAAGAGCTCTCACCTACCGGCGGCCAAGGCGCGCCAGTCGCGGTGACCGGCGTCAAGGTCCAGGCGTTGCCGGTTGTTGACCGCACGCTTGGCTTGCAAGTGACGCGACCGTACATAACCCTCACGATCGAGAACGTCGGGACTGGCCAGGTGGTCGGTCCTGACACGCTAGACCTCACGAGCGCGTGTCTTTTGCGCGACATCCCCAAAGAGGAGCTCGGTACGGTGCGCGTGAGCGCGTCGCTGCTCAACTCAGCTCTTGAGTGCCAACCTGAAGGGCTGGTGCGCTTGGTGGATGGCAAGGGCGAGATCCGCTGCACCGTACCGGAGAGCGAGCTTGGTGAGGAGCAGTACGCGGCGACCCAGAACTACGTCACGACGTTGGTCGTGAACCTCACGTACCTCTACAAATCCTCGGCGGAGACGACCGTCAAGATCGAGCGCACCTCCCTCAATGGTGAGGATGGCACATTCCTTGGGGGTCGTATGACGGGGTACGAGTACATCCGTGCCGGCGCTACGCCGCCCCAAGCGGTCCTCCCTGGGTTGTCCGAGCCGGTGCAGCTTTCCACGATCGGCAAGGTTGTCACGGACGCGGCTGGTCTGGAATGGCAGATGCTCGGGACGTCTGAAGGACAGCCCGTGAGCTCGTGCGACCTGTACGCGAACAATCCCGATCTCATCCCAAGCGAGCTCGGTCTGGTCTCGACCGCTATCACGCCAGCGTGGTCGTGCGCGTGCGGCCAGACGCGCTGCGTGACACTCTCACGCACCGGCAGGTGCCTTGCGGGCTTGTGCCCTGCCGGGACGTACTGTTGCACGGACCAGAAGGTCGTGCCGCCGCCAGGCGAGGGAACCGTGCCGACAACTGGCACGACAACAGGCGCCACCGGCGCTTCGTTCACGGTCCTCGCGACCGTCTATAACGTCGCGGACTGCAATGATTATCCGGTATGGTCCGCGACCGGGAAGACCATCTCTGGTGTGGCTGCCTGTTCACCGCAAGGGTTCTACGAGCAAGTGCGATGCCAAGGATCAGGTATGTGCGATGGCGCGTCGTACAACTACAAGACGATCAAGCCGACGCGCGAAGCCTCATCGCACGGCGAGATCGCGACCGCGTGCGGCACCACGCCGCAAGCGCACCGTACGATCGCGGTGAACAACAATCCCGGGACGCCCTGCTATATTCCGTATGGGAGCCGCGTCCAGATAGATTTCGGTACGGGCAACCCGTGGAACGGCGAGTACATCGCTGAGGATACCGGTTCCGCGATCAACGGTTGCCACATCGACGTCTTCGTCGGTTCTGGGAAAGACGCGGTCTCGGCCGCTCGTGCAGCAGGTTTAGGCAACGGGAACGCGCGCGTCACGATTCTTGAGCAAGGAACGCAGAGTTGTTAGTGTCTTGAGTGCCGGCGGTTCTCGCGTTCACGACGTTGCGGCGGAGCATCCGCTCGCGGCTTGTTTCGGCCGCTCTAATCGTGGAGGCCCTTGCGTCCCCACACGTCGCGGCCTCAGGTGCGCTCCAAGGCAGCATCTGTTGATTCCTTGCCCTCTCCCTCGACAGAACATTTAAAAACTCCGCGTCGGAGGGTGTGGTTTGTGGTGCGGTCCCGAACCAACGGTGCGCTTCTCGCGCTTTGCCTCTTGTCGCTGCTTTTGCTCGCATCGTGCGGGACGACGAACGAGAACGATCGCTTGCGTAACGAGTACGCGAAGTATTTCACGGGGACCGAAGGGGTCGAGGCGCGCTTCGAGAACCTCCCGGTGCGTCTCTACTATTACGGCGTCGAGGACACGAGCGGGAATGAGTTCTCGTTCGGCGTCCAGACCGAGAACAAGGGCGCATCCTTCAGTCGCGGCGGCGTGTACGTGAGCGGGTTCGACCCGAACCTCCTGCAGTTCCGCCAGATCCCCATCCGTGGCGGCACGGGCGCGTGCGGCATCAGCATCGGCCAGATAGGCCTGGGCGAGTTCGGCGGCATCTTCCACTGCGACGGCGTCGATATCGGCGTGGGCGATGATACCACGAGCGTGCGCGTGGACAGCGTCGCCGGTCTGCTCCAATCGTTCGGCAAGCAATGGATGGACCCGAACAAGTTCGATATCTCCTTCAACGGCCAGAACGACCCCAACGGGTGGAACGTCGCGTTCCAAGTCCCGACCGGCACAGCTGACCTCGAGTACTACCAGCACGGCCGCCTCTTCATCACGATGTTCCTCTCTGCGATCGACTTCAAGAAGAACGGCGGGCAGGAGTTCCGCCTCGCCGGCGACACGTACGACTTCCCTGGCGGTGAATCGCAGTACTTCATCTATGACGGCCGGATCGTCGATTGGCCGCCTGGCGTCGACCAGACGGACCAGAAACT
>CAYNGK010000053.1:0-10573 GCA_964396935.1 uncultured Methanosarcinales archaeon
GTGCACCCCCCAGCACGATGCATGACGATACGCTTATAAGCGGTCCCGAGCGCCCTCGTACCGTATGGCCGACCTCACCGCGCGCATCGAGGCGCACGCGCTCGCGAACGCCCTCAAGTACGACGGCAAGGCGAACCCGAACAACGTCCTGCCAAAAATCCTTGGGGAATTCCCGGACCAGAAGGCGAGGATCAAGGACTTGCGCGCTGAGATCGAGCGAGTCGTCGAGTCGGTGAACGCGCTCTCCCTTGAGGCGCAACAGGCACGGATCGAAGCGATCGCACCGGAGCTGCTGGAGAAGAAGGTCCAAAAAGAGAAGGACCTCCCACCGCTCCCGAACGCGGTCGATGGCAAGGTCGTGACGCGCATCCCGCCCGAACCGAGCAAGTACAACCACCTCGGGCACGCCTTGACGTTCCTGCTCAATGCGATGTACGCGGAGCGGTATCACGGCAAGGTCCTGATCCGTTTCGAGGATTGCAACCCGGAGAAGGTCAACCAGGAGTTCGTGGATTCCATGCTCGAAGACATCCAAGGGTATCTCGGCATCACGCCATCCACGATCCGGTACGTGAGCGAGGATATGCCGGAGCTCTTGCGTCAAGCGACGGTCCTGATTGAGCGCAACGGTGCGTACGTGTGCTTTTGCGATCAGGAGACGATGCGCGCGGGGCGCGAAGCAGGCACGGAGTGCGCGTGCCGCCACAAATCCGTGCCTGAGCACCTTGCCGCGTGGGAGCGGTTCCAGCACGGCGAGTACCCGAAAGGGGCGTGCGTCGTGCGCTTCAAGGGGGATATGACGAGCCAGAATACGGTCTTGCGCGACCCGGTCTTGTGGCGCGCGGTCGACACCCCACACTACCGCGTCGGATCACGCTACAAGGTATGGCCGACATATGATTTCTACAGCCCGATCGAGGAGCATCTCAGCGGCGTGACGCACGTGCTGCGCTCCAACGAGTTCGCGCTACGCGTGGAGCTGCAGGAGCGCATCAAGGAGCTTCTGAGCCTGCCAAGCCAAGAGGTGCTCCAGTACGGCCGGTTCAACCTGACCGGCGCGACCACGCAAGGACGCGAGATCCGCGAGGGGATCGAGACCGGCGCGTTCATCGGGTGGGACGATCCTCGCCTCGTGACGCTCAAGGCGTTGCGCCGCCGCGGCATCCGCGCGCAGGCGTACCGTGACCTCGTCAAGCAGCTCGGGCTCTCACCGTACCCGATCAGCCTCGATTTCTCGATGCTTGCGGCGGCGAACCGCAAGATCGTGGACCCGATAGCGAACCGATACTCGTTCGTACGCGCTCCGGTCTCCGTGCCAGTGCATGGCGGTACGCACAGCGATGTCGCACTCCACCTGCGCCCGGACAAGAAAGAGGGCGACCGACGGCTGCGTACGACCGGCACGTATCTCTTGGCGCGCCATGATCTCGACGCCATGCGGGGCAAGACCGTACGCTTGATGGGCGACTGCACGATCGCGCCGGAAGGCACAGGATGGCGGTTTGTGACGCGCGATGTCGGCAAGACCGATATGGCGGTGAACTGGCTTCCTGACGACCCGGCGCAGATCGTGCCGGTCGAGGTGATGATGCCTGATGCGACGCTCGCGACCGGATTCGCCGAGGCGGCAGTCAAAAACCTGCCTGTCGACACGATCATCCAGTTCGAACGCTTCGGGTTCTGCCGTTTGGACGCGCACGGCGCGGACGGCGTGGTCCGCTTCTGGTACGCGCACGATTAGAACGCGAAATCCCGCACAGAGCGGCCAGTGACGTGCGCGACGGCCGCACGTAGGTACTGGACGTGCGCGCGGGGGTCGCGGGCGATGAGGCGGAACGGGAAGTTCGTGATATCCGCGTCCTCTTGCGCGGCCGTCCGTGCCGCGAGGTACTCGCGAGCGAGCACCGCGATCTCCTGCGTGAGCAGGCGCGCGAAGCGCTCGTGGGTACCGGTCGTTGCCGCGAGGCGCGCGTCAAGCGATTCTCGCCGAACGGCGAATGCACCGTCCGTCACGCTCCGAAGGGTGATGCGGTCTCTGATCGCGTCTGCTGCGATGAGGTACATCCCAGCGACGGTTTCGCACAAGCGATCCTCGGTATCGCAAGCCCGTTCGCCGATGCGTTGCACATCGGGCCGTTCGAACCGCGGCGTGAGCGCGCAGAGTTGGAGCATGCTTTCCGCAAGCGCAGTGTACACGAGATGCTTGAACTCCGGGTTGTACGCGAATGAACCGCGGCGATGGCGTGCGATATCGACCACGACCGGGAAGTACGTGCGATGATCGCCGTTGAACGCGTGCAGGATGATGTCGCGGGCGTAGGATTTCGCGGTAGAACGTTCCTCCTCGGAGGTTGCGCAAAGGGCGAACCGTGAGGCGCGCTCGAGCGCCGTATCCAGCGCGTCGTAATCCACCGTCGCTATGCTGCCCGCCACGAAAGGGCCGTACCCCGCACGAGCGTTTTTAAACGCACCGTCACGTATCGGTCAGTGACCCGCTCAGAAGCCCGAATATCGGCAGCGGAAGGCGCAACAACGGTTGTTTTTAAATTTCCGGCACAATGTTTAAATACCGCACAGGTCGGGAAGCAGGTATCAAACTTGCGAGGTGCAAGACACATGTCCCTGGTGGTAAAGGCCAAGATCAAAGAGTACACGGGCGATTACAACGTCGCGGGTGACTTCGCTGACGCGCTCCACGCGAAGGCCGAGACGCTGATTCGTGATGCGGTCAAGCGCGCCGAAGCGAACGGACGCAAGACGGTCATGGCGAAGGACCTGTAGGGTCCGTTTCTCATTTTCCCGGTTTTTCTCGCGTCCGCTTGCGGACGCGCTCAAGCGGCAGCAGTACCGCGTCGGGGAGTGCCCGTGCCGTTTCGCGTTCAGAACCGGATCTCCCGGATCCGTTGCTTCAGGGTCGCGAGGTCCACTGCCTCGTGCCAGAGCGCTTCGCGCTCTTGCGTCTCAAGAGTCGTCTCGATGCGATCGAGGTGATCATGGATGCGCGCGTGCGTCGCGAGCATGAGGAACGCCCGCTGCGCCGCAGTCGCAGGTACGAGGGTCATCGGAACGCTGGCGGCGGTGGCGGCACATCCATATCCGGCACGCGCCGCGCGTCCGGGCTGTTGGGGTCCGAGAAGGGATTAGGCGCGCGCGTGAGGTCGGCCGCGAGCGCGTCCGCGTGGAAATCCGGCTGGAGGGTTTGGTTCGCGCGTGCGATCGCGCTCGCCTTCTCCTGTGCGGCAAGGAAGTCATCGATGCGTGGCAGCGCATGGTTGACCTGCCCTTGGACCTCTTTGATGAATTCGGCGAGCGCGACGATGCCGTGCGCGATCTTCGCGTTCTCGGCGCGCACACGGCGCAATTCCTCTTGCACGGTCGTATCGTGGTACGCTTTGAGCATCTCGTCATTCGCGCCCTGCAGGATGCTGCTGAGCTTCACGAGGTTCGCGTTGAGTCCGGTGATGGCATCCAGAAGCGACGTTTGCGTCACGCCTTCGCCTAATGGGTTCTTCTTGAGCCGGTCGATCTCCGCACGCAGCTGCTCGATGTCCTTGTGCGGAAGCAGCTCGTAATCGTCCTCAGCCAAGATGTCACCCACCTCTTCGAACGCGCCCTCACCACGGTGAGTATATAAGTATTTCGACGGGGCGCTAGCGTTGTGCGACTGAGACAATCGGTTCAGGCGCATACGTGCGCAGGATCTCAACGGTATCGAGTTCTCGTTTCGCGTAAGACCATACGCAGTATTCCGCGGAGGTCTTGAACAGGTACGCGCGTGTTTCTCCTATCAGAACGAACATCTCGTACGCTACATCGTCACGCGGGACGCAATAATTAGTAAGCGTGAGAAGCACATCATCTCGCCAGTTACGAGGCAAGTCGGACGCATCGATATCTGGTAACGGGACTTGAGAGAGCATGAACGGATTGTCACCAACCTCTTCGCGCATCCAGTGCATAAGTTTCGCGCACCCGGGACCATATGCGGTCTCTGGCGTGACTTCGTACGCGTCATACACCTGTTGGGCATCCGCGAGACGACGTTCTAAATCCTTCGTATCGCTGCGAAGAATGGTGTTACGCATCCAGCGGGCATATTGGCGTTCCTGGTCGTCCGATGTGAAGCACACATTGGACTCGCGGACGTCGGAGAAGTGTAACCTGGCGGTGTCACGGGGAGTCGTAGAAACAGGAGAAGATATCGCGCAGGCGGTCATTCCAGCGAAAATTGCGGCCGTTGCGAACATCTTCAAGTGCATCAGACCACTCACTCTTGGTAGATGTCGAAATACCCGTCGCCGTTGCCGTACGCGATGTGCGCGATGAGCTTCTCGTCCTTCTCGAACAATGGCGGCGCGTAGATGGAGTTGATCAGGAGACCCAGATCAGCCGCGACGACCTGCCCTTTGCGGTCCGACGCCGTCGCCTTGACAACATAACGCCAACCGCAATCATACGCTTGCTGGAACAGGTCATCGCTACCCGGCTCGACGATCTCGTTCGTCGTAAGATCCGACACATCGCGCACCTCAAGGTCCAACGCGTCAAGCGTACCAACGGGAGCGCGTCGCTGAACATCACGTACGCACGCATCGACCGTGTCAATCGACGCGCGGCAGTCGAAGAACGCGTAACCGATACCGGAAGTCATAGGCACCATTACAGACGGAGGAGTATTTAAATCTTTCTATTTATAACTACTTAATAGTAGAAACTCAATCCCCGAACATCCCGCGCGGAGGGCCATTCACCGCATCCGGCTTGCCGGCCAGGATCACATCGTCGATGCGCAAGATGAGCGTCGCGACCTCGATCGCGCTCGCAAGCGCCCGGGTCTTGACCGCGAGCGGTTCGAGCACACCGCGATCCCATGCATCCATGGCCTGCCCGGTCGCGACATCCACGCCCGCCCAGGTGCGGCCTTGCTCATGCGCGCGACGCAGGTCCGCAAGCGCAGCCAACGGCTCATGACCGGCATTCTCCGCAAGCGTCACAGGGATGACCTCCATCGCACGCGCGAATGCGAGCGCGACAAGCTGCTCGCGTTCCGATAACGTTGCGGCGTATGCGGTGATGCCGCGCGCGATCTCCAGCTCCGGCGCGCCAGCGCCAGCAAGCACACGACCGTTCGCGATCGCGCTCGTCACATCACCCACCGCGTCATCCAACGCACGTTGGGCTTCGGCAACGACGTGTTCGGTCGAGCCGCGCACCAGGATCGTAGCAGCACGCGACCCGGGGAGGTCCGTGAAGAGGGTCATACGCGCATCACCGATCGCGACCGCGCGAACCGCACCGGCACGCCCGAGCGTCTGTGGCGTGAGATCCTCCAAGTCCGTGACGATATGCGCGCCGGTCGCCGCCGCGAGGCGGTCCATATCGGACTTGCGCACGCGGCGCAGGGCGAGGATGCCGTGTTTCGCAAGCAGATGCGCTGCGAGGTCATCGATGCCCTTTTGGCACGCGAGGACCATCGCACCGCTTGACGCGACCCGGTCCACCATGCGCGAGAGCATCTCCTCCTCCATATCCAGGAACCCTTGGAGGTTGCGCGGGTCGGTGATGCTGATCTTCGCGTCGATCTCCGGATTGCGGATCTCGAGTGGCGTGTCGATGAGCGCGATACGCGCATCATGCGCGGCGAGCGGCATCTGCATCTGCACACGTTCCTTATCGATGAGCAACCCGGTGAGAAGCTCGCTGTCCAAAAGTGCTCCACCGACGGCGCACGCCACCTTGATCGCCGCACGGTCCGCGGCGGTCGCTTGACCATCGCGGGTCGCGATGGCGGTCACGGCGCGTACGACGAGTTCCGTCAGGTGCTCACGCGCCTGTTCGACCCCCTTGCCAGTCATCGCGGTGCGCGCGATCTGCAAGAGCAGGGTATGATCCTCAAGGCGCACGGGTCGCGCGATACGCGCGAGCACGTCGCTCGCGTGCTCGGCCGCGAGGCGGTACCCGCGCGCGATGAGCGTCGGGTGGATGCCGCGCTCAAGCAGGTGCTCAGCGTTCTTGAGCAGCTCTCCTGCGAGCACGACAGCCGTCGTGGTGCCATCGCCGACCTCACGTTCCTGCGTTGAAGCGACCTCCACGAGCATCCGCGCGCAGGGTTGCTCGATGAGCATCTCGCGCAGGATCGTGACCCCGTCATTCGTGACCGTGATGCTCCCCAAGGGGTCCACGAGCATCTTGTCCATCCCGTGGGGCCCAAGCGTGGTGCGTACCGCATCAGCGACCGCACGAGCAGCGGCGATGTTGAGACGTTGCGCCGCACGGCCCTCGGTCCGCGTGCTCTCTTGCGGCAGGAGGGACATCGGCGGGTTCGTGGGCTGGTCCGGCATCGACGAGCGAGGAACACACGGTTGCTTTTGAGGGTTTCGGGCAGGTGGCTTGTGGAAACCTTGAAAAAGAGCCGGCGTTGGCACAGAGGCCGTGGCGGGGATCATCATCACGATCGGCGGCTTGCCAGGGTCGGGAAAGAGCACGCTTGGGAAACTGCTCGCCGCTCGCCTTGGCGTGCCATTCTACAGCATGGGAGACATCCGCCGCACGTACGCACGCGAGCACGGGTGGACCCTTGAGGAGCTCAATCGCCGTGCGGAGAGCGACCCCGAGTCGGATCATCTCGTGGACCGGTTCCAAGCACGGCTTCCTGAGAAGGAACACGCGTTCATCGTGGACAGCCGGCTCGGGCATCATTTCCTGCCCCAAGCGCTCAAGCTGTTCGTCAAGGCGAGCGTGCGCGTATGCGCGACGCGCATCCTGGGCGCGAAACGTTTCGGCGAGGAGTGGACCACGATCGACGACGGCGTGCGCTCGCTTGAGGAGCGTATCGCGTCCGACAAGCGACGGTACGCCGCGCTCTACGGCATCGACCCGCTCGATGAGACGCAGTACGATCTCGTGCTGGATTCCGAGGCGCACAACCCCCTCGAGCTCCTCGAGCAGGTACTCGCCGAGCTGCACCGGCGCGGGGTGCGACTCCCCGACGCGCCCGCGTCGAAAGCTATTTAAGTGGGAGACGGTCTCTCGACGGTATTCTTCCAGTGTTGTCGACGGCGACCACTGAGGAGACCATACGAGGAACGAGAACGATGGCGATCCACAACGGCGAGTTCATCAAGCTCCAGTACACCGGCAAGCTCTCAGACGGTCGCGTCTTCGACACGACCGACGAGCAGGTCGCGAAGGCCAACGGCCTCGCAGGCACCCGCGCACGCTTCGCGCCCGTGACGGTTGTCGTCGGGGAGCGCATGCTCCTGCCGGGCCTGGACGCGGCGCTTGTCGGCAAGGACACGGGATCGTTCACGATCACGCTCACGCCCGAACACGCGTTCGGGAAGAAGGACACGAAGAACCTGCGTATCGTCCCGCAGGCGCAGCTGCGCGCACAGGGCATCCAAGCCCACCCGGGCCTTGAGCTGAACATCGACGGCCAATATGGCGTCGTGCGCAGCGCCGGTGGCGGCCGTGTAGTCGTGGATTTCAATCACCCGCTCGCGAGCCAAGAGGTCACGTACGACGTGACCATCCTCGGACACGTGACGGATCCGACAGAGCGCGTCACGGCGGTGCTCGACGCGGTCGGCGTGCCGCACACGAGCGTAGCAGCGAACGGGACCTCCTGCACCATCGGTCTTGCGGCGCTGCCGCCGCAACCGGTGCTCGATGCGATCAAGGAACGCGTGACGAAGCTCACCGGCATCTCGACCGTCAGTTTCGAGCAGGGACAACCGCCCAAGAAGGGCGCATGAGGGACCGAACGCTTTTATACCACCGCACCAAGGACCAGCATTCGAGGGACCGACGATGATGGACAAGATCCTCCAGAACGCGAAAGGGGCAAGCACGCCGCAGCGCAAGGCGAACGCGCTCGATGCGGAGCTCGAACAGCTGATCGCACAGCAGCGCGCGAAGATCAAGGTGGTCGGGTGCGGCGGCGGCGGCAATAACACGATCAACCGCATCGCGGAAGTGGGCGTCGAGGGCGCAGAGACGATCGCGATCAACACGGACGCGCAGGATCTCCTGTACACCACCGCCGACAAGAAAATCCTCATCGGCAAGGACCTCACGCGCGGCCTTGGGGCCGGTGCGATCCCGAAGATCGGCGAGGACAGCGCGCGCGAGAGCGAGCACGAGATCAAGGCGGCGCTTGCAGGCGCGGACATGGTGTTCATCACGTGCGGCCTGGGGGGCGGCACGGGCACGGGCTCGGCGCCGGTCGTCGCGGAGATCGCGAAGAAGCAGGGCGCGCTCACGATCGGTGTCGTGACGATGCCGTTCTCGATGGAGGGCAACCGCCGCTACGAGAACGCGGTGCACGGCCTGCACAACCTCGAGAAAAGCGTGGACACGCTCATCGTCATCCCCAACGACAAGCTCCTGGAGATCGCGCCCGACCTGCCCATGCACACGGCGTTCAAGGTCGCGGACGAGATCCTCACGAACAGCGTCAAGGGTATCGCGGAGCTCGTCACGAAGACGGGCCTCGTGAACCTGGACTTCGCCGATGTGCGCACCGTCATGGGCAATGGCGGCGTCGCGCTCATCGGCGTGGGCGAGTCCGATTCGGACAACCGCGCGGTCGAAGCGGTCCAGAAGGCGCTTGGCAACCCGCTCCTGGACGTGGACATCAGCGGCGCGACGGGCGCGCTCATCAACGTCGCCGGCGGCAACGACATGACCCTCGAGGAGGCGCGCCGCGTGGTCGAGACGATCAGTGTGAAGCTCGATGAGGACGCGCGCATCATCTGGGGCGCGCAGATCCAAGGCGATCTGCAGGGGACGATCCGTGCGATGCTCATCGTCACGGGCGTGAAGTCCAAGCAGATCGTCGGCCGTAACGCCGAGACGGAGAGCCAATCGCAAAAGACGAAGCAGATCGAGGATGAGCTCGGGATCGATTTCATCTCGTGAGTGAAAGGGGGGACCACATGGACCAATCGATGATGCAGGAAGACCACTCGTTCAAGACGCGCTCGCTGCGCTTCCTCACGCAGTGCTTGCGCGTGCTGCGTGTGACGCGAAAGCCGGATCGTGCCGAGTTCACGATGCTGCTCAAGGTCAGCGGCATCGGCGTTGCGGTCATCGGCATGATCGGGTTCCTGCTCCACCTCGTATGGACGCTGCTTGCGCTCACCCCAGTACCAGTCTGACATTCCCACCCACCTTACGGAGAGTTGATACATATGGACGATACCACACCGCAAACGGAAGCAACGCCGCAGGCGACGACGCACATCTTCGCCTTGCGCACGACGGCGAACCGCGAGGACCAAGTCCTCTCGTTCGTGTACGCGAACGCCGCTCGAAAGAAGATCCCGATCAAGTCGGTCATCGCGCCGCACGGCATGCGCGGCTACATCTTCGTCGAGGCTGACGATGCGAACGCCGCTGAAGCTGCCGCGCAGGGCGTGCCCTACGCGAAGGGCATCTTGGGCAAGGAGATCGCCTACAAGGAGATCGAGCACATGCTCGAGATGGTCAAGAAGGATGTCAACATCCAGAAGAACGACATCGTCGAGATCATCTCCGGACCCTTCAAGCGCGAGCAGGCGAAGATCGCGCGCGTCGACAAGACCAAGGGCGAGGTCGTCGTCGAGCTGCTGGAAGCGGCAGTGCCGATCCCGATCACGCTCGATATCGACGCGGTGAAAGTGATTCGGCGCGAGGAGTAGGTTTGTTTTTTCTCTTTTTTCTCTCTTTGATTTCGCTCAACGGTGGATACATGGCGAAGAAAGACGGGATCTCTCGGACGTGGGAGGTCTTGGGTTGGTTCGGGACGTTCCTGATTGTGCTCGCGTACGGGTTGAACACGTTCGGGAAGCTGACCGCGTCCGATCCGGCGTATCACGTGATGAATTTCGTCGGCGCGGGGCTGGTGGGCTACATCACCTACAAACGCCGCGACTACGAACCCTTGACGCTGCAAGTCGTGTGGTGCTTGGTTGCGATCGTGGCGCTGAGCGGGATGCTACTGAGTTAGGTTGCGCTCAACGGCAGATTGATTCTGCGAGACCAGCAACACTTTTGACGGCGCGCGCCAGGCCTTCCGGATCCTCGGCAAGAATGCAGCGGTCCAACGTAGCAAAGAAGCCGTCAGGGATGGTGTTCTCCAAATTCTTTTTTTGCGCTTGCGCCAGAATCTGCTGTTTGAGCGTGTCGTACTCGTATTTCGCACTCACAGGCACATCAAGAATAATCGCGAGGCATTTCACGCACGACCAGACAGTATCGAGTTTCGTGAATTGTACGGCGAACGGCTGTCCCCGGCCGAGAGATTTCTGGTATTTCTCGAGGTGCCAACGCACTTCGATCATCTCATCACGGATCGCGTGTTTACGCAGCCACGTTGGCAACTCTAGGTCCTGTACGGCGCGCAACCGGTGATGCGGGTCGTACAGGATTCACATCGACTTGTGGAATTCGTGTTGTTGGGTGACGACCGGATAGTTATGTTCTTGTGACAACGCCTGCTCAAACTGCAGTAAATCCGTGAACGCGAGCATTACAACAATCTTCTGCTGCTCCGGCAGTGGACGATATGCTTTACCGACGATTACGAAACGTC
>CAYNGK010000054.1:0-10498 GCA_964396935.1 uncultured Methanosarcinales archaeon
TGGGGGCGGATCGCGTGGGCCCAACCCGCTATCGTGACGGTCTGGTCCTCGTGGTTCTTGCGCAGTTCGCCGCAGGTATGGGTCCGGTGCATGGTGGTTGCTGGGTCGGCTGGGGGCTTTAAAATCTTGCGGCCGGAAGGGTTAAAAGGACAGGCAACGGCTGCTTGCGACGATGGCGGGAGACCCCTCAAACGAGGAGACGATCCAGATACGCGAGATCGTCCGACGGTCATGCGAGGATCTTGCGAAGCGCGTGCACGCGCTCGCCTCTACGCTTCCTGAGCCGCGGGTCGAGAGCGTGTTCTGGCGTGACAGCGCGATGGGTATCCACCCCGCACCCGGCGAGACGGTCACGCACCGGCACACCCCGGGCTTTGTCCTGACCTTCCACGTAGGCAGTGTCCGTCACCGCTACCACGCGAGCCAGGACGGCCACATCAAGTATGATGGCAGCTTCGAGATCCGGTACTGAGGATGGCCGGTGCGGCCGTACTGGCCGTCTTTTGCAATCACTGCCGGTTTCGTACCGATGAACGGTCAGCACGTTTGTAAACACTGGCCGCGGACCGCGGCGGATGCGCAGAATCGCCGCCGGGATCGCAGCATTCGGATTGGTCGGGATTCTTGGTGTGAAAGGCGCCGAGTACAGCACGGAGAGGATCATCAACCAAACCTATGAGACCCGCCAGCACATGGCCCTCATGGTGGTGACGGCGGCGGAACGCGGCGACGCGTTGGGCATGACCCGCGTGGAGCAGGCGGCATTCATCGGTCACCTGGCAGATGCGGTCGTCGAGATGCGCAAGGACCGCGACTTCTTCTTGACATACGCACCAGGCGGTGATGCCGTGCGCGGCATCACGTGGCGCAATTGGTACGGCGCGCTGCGGGCGCTCAAGGCGACGATCCCGCACGAGATCGCAGCGATCGACCACCTCAAGCGGGCGATCGAGATGATCACGCCGCACGATCCGATGGCCTAGCGCAGGTCGTACAGGAGCTGTTCGGCTTTCTGCAGGGCGTACTTCATCCCATCGTACTTCTTGCGCAGCTCGCCGTTACGGAAGTCGAACTGCAGGAACTGGCCGAAGATCCCATCGATCAGGTCGCGGATGCGCTGGACGCTCTCCCGATCGCGCGCGGTCGCGCGCAAGACAGCGTGGCGCACGAGCTCGCCCGTGAGGTCAGCGATGCCACCCAGGTACTCTTCGGCATCGGCGTCAGGGATCGCGCTCGAAGGGAGGAGCGTCCCGTGCTCGAGGAAGGCGAGGAACAGCCGTGCCTCAACGTACTCCTCCATGCCGCCGGAGAACCCGCCGGTGCGTAACGTCGGGTCCGCGCGGATCGCGGGCAGGAGCTCGTTGATCGCCGTTTTTGCGTCCGCGAGGTGCTGCGCCGCCTCCTCGCGCGCGTCGCGATGCAGCGCGTAGATCGCCTGCTTGCTCGCTTTCGTGATGTCGCGGCTGCGCTTAATGATCGTGTCGCGTGCCGCATCGTACGCCGCGAGGCGCTCGCGCATCGCGGTGAAATCTTCGGGATTGGGGGTCATGGGTGCGATGAGGCGCGAGCGTGGCTTAAAATGGTTTTGCGGACGGGCCGCCCGTCTACATCACGCCCAAACCTTTAAATACCGACGTTCCGAGGATGCCGTCGATGAGCGTATTTCGGGACTCTCTGGTCTTCTTCGACACGATCGGCCTGTTCGACGTCGTTTTGCCTTTCCTGCTCGTCTTCACCCTCGTGTTTGGGGTGCTGGAGAAGAGCCGGATCTTCGGTTCGGAGAAGGGGGCAGACGGGAAAGAGTACTCCCGCAAGAACCTCAACGCGATGGTCGCGTTCACCACGTCGTTCTTCGTCGTGGCGAGCGCGCAGCTCGTGGCGCTCATCAATGTGCTCGTCTCGCGCGTCGCGCTCATCCTCGTGATCCTCGTGATGTTCATGCTCCTTGTCGCATCCATGCACGAGCAGCAGGACGGCAAGGGGTTCAAGCTCGACAAGACATACCAGGGCGCGCTCACCGCGGTGGTGCTCGTTGCAGTCATCCTCATCTTCATGGACGGCGCGGGTTGGCTGCAACCCCTGTGGCTGTACGTGACGTCGAACTGGAACAGCCAGGTGGTCGGCACGGTCGCGCTGTTCGGGATCATCGTCGGTTTCATGGTATACGTGACAAAGGGGCCAAAGGCGGAAGCGAAGCCCGACAAACCATAGGAGAGGAGACACCACAATGGCAAGCTACTACGGACCGTTCGCGCAACTCGAGGATCTCGGCATCCTTGACGTCATCCTCCCGTTCATCCTCGTCTTCACGCTCGTCTTCGCTATCTTGCAAAAGACGAAAATCTTCGGCGAGAACGAGTCGGACAACAAGCGCTACAACGCGGTCGTCGCGCTCGTGATGGGCCTCGCGGTCGTGTTCCCCCACGTGCTCGGGTACTACCCGCCGAATCGCGACATCGTGAACATCATCAACCAATCCCTCCCGAACGTCTCGGTGATCATCGTCGCCATCGTGATGGCACTGATCCTGATCGGCGCGATGGGCGGGAGCTTCGGGCTCAAGGACAACGCGACGAGCGGCTGGATAGCGATCGCGGTCTTCGGCATCATCGCATACATCTTCGGCAACGCCGCCGGTTGGTGGGAGAGCCCCGCGTGGCTGTACTTCCTGCGCGACAGCCAGACCGTCACGCTCATCATCGCGATCCTCATCTTCGGGTTGATCATCTGGTTCATCACGAAAGATGACAGCAAGCCGCGCGGCAGTGCCGGCGCGGCGATCGGGAGCCTGATGGGACCGAAGACAGAGTGAGAAGGGAACGAGAATGGCAAGCTACTACGGACCGTTCGCGCAGCTCGAGGACCTTGGCCTGCTTGACGTGATCCTGCCGTTCATCCTCATCTTCACGCTCGTCTTCGCGTTCCTGCAGAAATCGAAGATCCTCGGCAAGGACAGCAAGCGGTTCAACGCGGTCGTCGCGCTCGTGATGGGCTTGTCGGTCGTGTTCCCCCACGTGCTCGGCTACTACCCGCCCGAGCGGGACATCGTGAACATCATCAACCAATCCTTGCCGAACGTGGGCGTGATCGTGGTCGCTATCGTGATGGCACTGATCATCATCGGCCTTATGGGTAAGCAGTTCAAGCTCGGTGCTGGTAGCGCGAGCGGGTGGATAGCGATCATTGCGTTCGGTGCGGTCGTGTACATCTTCGGCGATGCGGCGAACTGGTGGGAGAGCCCTGCGTGGCTGTACTTCCTACGCGACAGCGAAACGATGATGCTCGTCGTCGCGGTGCTGATCTTCGCGATCATCATCTGGTTCATCACGAAGGGCAGTCCGGATGAGGAAGCGCGCAAGAAGCGCGTCGAGTACCTCGTGAAGACCTACGGCGGGAAGCCAGAGAACTACGGACCGATCGTGAACCAGATAGGGCACATGCTCCAAGATCCGCCCAAGAAGGAAGGTTGATGCACGATGGCAAGCATACTCGACGCGGGATTGGCAGGTCTCTTCAGCGCTATCTTCGTGTTCCTGCTCGTGTACGCCATCTCGTACGGCGTCTTGAGCTGGCGCAAACCGTTCGGGGACAACAAGGGCAGCTACGCCATCGTCTCGCTGTGCATCGCGTTCCTGATGAGCATCGCCCCTCCCGCGCGCGTGTTCGTGACGTTCGTCGCACCGTGGTACATCGCGTTTGGCATCGCGATCTTCTTCATCCTCTTCCTCGTCATGCTGTTTGGCAAGGAGGCGAAGGATCTCACGAAGATCATCGATGACCAGAACGCGCAAGCATGGTTCATCATCATCTGCGTGATCATCGCCATCGCCGGCCTCGATGCCGTGTTCGGCCAGAGCACGCTCAGCCAGCAGGGCGGTGACCTGCCCGCGCCCGTCGACACGAATGGCGACGGGATCGCCGATAGCGGCTACGGCACGGTCGGTGTCGAGCCGGGCACGCCGGGCTCTACTGCGACAAGCGACTTCGGGACGAACCTGCTCAATACGCTGATTCACCCGAAGGTGCTTGGTCTCGCGGTCACGTTCCTGATCGCGTCGATCTCCATCTACTTCCTGAGCAAGGGCTAGCCGTCTTGCATGAGGCGGTCGTGCCAACGCTTGCCGCTGGAGAACGACCGATACGCATCAAGCAGTCCGACCGCTGCACCAGTAGCGGCCGCGAACCCGTAGTTGACATCGAGGCCGAATCGGTTCGCGATGAACGCCGATACGCACATCAGGCCCGCGCACACGGCGGTATTCACGATTGCCCCGGTGATGGGGTTCTCGTACTCGTGGACGCGCCGGTCAACATCGTACATCCGCTTCGTGACGGGCGACGCATACGCGATCGCCTCGTCGAGACAGGATTCCCTGTCACGATTGTTGCGCACGTAACGGGCGTTCCACGCATTCAACATGACGGCAGAGATGGAAATTCCGCCAGCAAGCAGTGCGCCCTTGAGGCCGCCGCTCGCGACACGGTCAACGAGTGCTCCGTCCCCCATAACCGCTTGCACGGCTGCGCCGAGACCTGCGCCCGTGAAGAGGTAGCGGCGGAAATCTGGGTCCTTGAGGTGGTAGATCTGCGTGCACGCCGCGTCCCAGTCCCACGGCACGACACCCTTGTTGAGCGGTTCCTTCGGGTCCTGGACGATCGCCTCAAGCGCCACGCGCCGGTCAGCGGAGCGCAGCAGCTGCGAGTCCGGTTCCCAGGTGAACGCGGGTTCCGGCGCCTCGTCGGCAGCGGAGGCTTTCGGTGAACTGAGGATGTTTTCTGGGGTGATCGTTGGCATACGTGTACCTCATCTTCGTGTTGTGAAAAAATCAGTCTTGTCGTGCGGTCCTCTCCTGTGTGGCGTACCGTTCCAACTTGGCGTGGTAGCGCGTACCTTGATAGATCTCTTTGGCCAAAGCGAACAACGAGAAGGCGCTACCAGCCGCAGCGACAACCGAGTAATCGATATCCGCGCCGAACAGGTTCGCGATCGCGCCACCGACCACGGCAAGGCTTGCACCAATGCTCGCGTGCCCTATCGTATCCACGATGGGGTGATCTAGCTTTTTCAGTTTCACATCGATGGTTCGCCGTGCGAGTACCTGCTTGCCGAGGACGGGATCGGCCATAGCGCGTAGCTCGTTGAAAGCAGGACTCTCCGGCGCGTAGGATGCATCAGCAAGTCGCACGGTGAGACGGCGCACAACTGCCGAGAGTCCGAAGGCGAGCGGCACCGTCACCGCGTTCGTTGCGATGACGTATTGTCTTGCGCCTTCCAGGAGGTCACCCGAGAGCAATGCATAGCCTGTTGCCGCTCCAACAATCGCTTGTCGCCCCAAATTGGTGAGAAGCGTACGAGGGTTCAAGTATGTCGATACGTTGCCCATACGTTCCAGAAGAGGCGTCGTTTCACTGAACTCGCGCTGCGCCATCAGCTCATCGGAGAGCTGTTCGAGCGCGCGTCGGCCTTCGGGCGTCTTGTACGTCCGTTGGAGATAGCGGGATTGCGGCTTGAATTCAGGAGGGGTGATGTCGAATGCTCCTTTGGAGAGGTCCTCGAGCGTCGGTTGCCGATCCTGATTGCCAGGGGTGACGTTGATGGTCGTACGTGGGCCGCGAGCGGTGAAATCCATCGTAACTACTAGACAGTGGAGATTTATTTATAAACATTATGCCTTTCGCTGCCGCGGCGCTCCCACTTGCGGCCTGTTTCGGCCCTCGCACTCCTGCATCGCGTTGCCGCTCGCAGGACTCGGGCCTCAGGAGAACGCCAAGGCGGCGATCTTGCGTAGCAAGTCGCGCACAGGAACGAAGAATGACTGTGGCGGCAGAGCAGAAAAGAGTGCTATACTGCAGGGTGCGCTACGACAATTTCCTGCCTTTCATCTGATCGGCGACGCGCGAGAGCTCCGCGACGTTGTCCGTGAACACCGGGAGGACTTTCGAGAACACCTTCTCCATCGCTTTCACTTCCGCGCCAACGTCGAGGATGTGCTGGTCGTACTCGCCCACTTTCGCGATGACGGCGCCGTGGAGCTTGTCGAACTCGCCCTTGAGGTCGGTGAGCGTCTGCTCCAGGCGCGTGATGCGGGATTCCGTCGCGTCCTTCCACGCGATGACCTTGTTGATGTCACCCAGGAGATCGTTCCATTTCTCATCGATGATCGCCTCGATGAGTTCTTCTGTCTCACCGGGGTCGCTGAACATCGGCGATGACGAGCTCATAGGCGGCGGGGATGGGACGAACATCGCAGGAGGCGGCATCTGCGCACCCATAGGCTGATCCATCGGTGCGGCCATCGTCACAGGAGTATTTAAAGCCGCCGGTGGCCCGACGGGCGCGACACCGGCTTGCGAGAGGGCGTCGAAGATCTGCGTGCTGCCGAATCCCTCTCCTTGGAGTGCGGTGATGATCTCGTTGTTCGTGTAGCCGCGGCGCTTGAGCTCCTGGATGCGCGCCAGGGGGATGTCGGTCGCGCTCTGGCCGATCGTCATACCGTACTCAGGCATCCTTCGCCTCCGCACCGCCAGGTGCTGCGGACACGCCACGCGCCTTCACCGCTTGCGCGATCATGCGCTTGGCCTCCTCTTGCGAGAGGAACCGCACGGGCTGCCACAAGTCGAGGTACCGCTCGACGACCGCGAACTCGTGCTTGCGCACGAAACCGCCCAGCTCGCCCTGGATCGCGTTCACTTTCTGGTCGATATCCGAGATCTTGCGGCGCAAGTCCGTGACTTGCTGCAGCGTCGCGCGCAACTCGGCTGAGAGCTCGCGCTCGAACTCGAGCAAGGTCTCCTCCGTGAGGCGATTGCGTTTCTGCAGGTTCGCGTACCGCTCTTCGGCGAGACGCAGCCGGGTCGCGACCCCGGTCAATTGCCGAGCGAGATCGGCAGTCGCGGCGGCAGCCACACCCGCCTGGGTGACGCGCGGATGCGGCGCTTGCTGCGATTGCGGCGAGGATTGCGGAGGGAAGAGCTCATCCATCGGTGCGTGCCTGAACGGTTCAATCGATGCGGACCCTTCCGGATGACGACGTGCCGGACAGCACCGCCCACCCTCAGGAACCCGACCTGATCCCATCCCTAACCGGGACAACATTTAAATAGTTTGGCTCGGGCGTCCAGCACGGGCGCCCGTCGGGAGACACCCTCCAAAGCGGCATCGGCGCACCGACGAGGGGTGGGATGACGGTGTCGAACACGTTCTTGCCGGCAGTCGTGGAGCGTTCAGGGGAGGATGCGGTCATCCTCGTCGACGCGAACCAGCTCCACGTCGTGCCGAGCATCGAGGATGAGGAGTCGGTCATGGCCCGCGCCATCGAGCTTCTCATCGAGACGCCAGGCGCGAACCGCATCGTGTTCCAGCAGCGGCGCGACTACGAGTACGACACGCCGCAGGTGCGGCTGCTTGCGGAGGTCGCGAACGTCCACCGCCGCCTCATCAAGCGCAACGAGGAGTACAGCATCGGGCATCTCGGGTCGTTCGGCGGCTCGATCGATGCTGGCCGCGCGTACGCGGAGATCAGCGAGATCGTCACGAGCCGGCTCAAGCGCGATCCGGCAGGCGCGTTCGTCATGCTCAAGCGCGCGATCAGGCGCGAGCGCATCGCGCTCGAGGGATTGTCCGATGCCGCGGATCGGCGTGCGCGCTACAAGTACATCACGCTTTTGGAGAACATCGCGGAGGTGCTCGAGAAGACCGAGCTCATACGGCTCATGGAGCCGCACCTCGCTGGCCTGAAGGTCGGGGATCGCGCGCCATACCGCGCGGTGCTGGTCCCGACGATCAAGCCGGACTTCCTCTTCACGAAGCTCATGGCATCGCTGCCGCGCGGCGCGGTCGAGATCGCGAGCTATGCGGTAGGCCGCACCGAGATCATCATCTTCCAGCTCCAGGACGACGTGCAGTACCTGTACCATATCACACCGCCTGAATTCACGCTCGATGAGGCACGCTACGAGCTCCTGGACCAGGCGCGCAAGATCCTCAGCGAGCACAAGCCCGACAAGAGCGATTTCGTCAACCCCTCGCGCATGCGCGAGGTGTTCGCGAACGTCGGCAGGGACCTGATCGAGGAGCTCGCGTCGTTGCGCGCACTGACGCTGTCCGAAGAGGAGATCGCCGACCTCACGCAGGTCCTCATCCGGTACACCGTCGGTTTCGGCCTCGTCGAGGTCCTGCTCGCGGACCCGAAGGTGCAGGACGTCACGATCAACAGCCCCATCGGGCAGACGCCGGTGTTCATCGTGCATGAGGAGTTCGGCGAGTGCCGCACGAACATCTTCCCGAGCGTGCAGGACGCGGAATCATGGGCGACGAAGCTGCGCATCATGAGCGGCCGCCCGCTCGATGAGGCCGATCCGGTGCTCGACACGGAGATCGTCATCCCCGGCGTGACGAACGCGCGTGTCGGCGTCATCTCGCCGCCCCTCAACCCCGGCGGGCTCGCCTACGCGTTTCGGCGCCACCGCGACAGGCCATGGACCCTCGGCCTCTTCGTTGAGCGCAAGATGATCAATCCGCTGGCCGCCGGCCTGATGTCCTTCCTCATCGACGGGAACCGCACGATGCTCATCGCGGGGACGCGCAGCGCGGGGAAATCCTCGATCCTGGGCGCGGTGCTCGTGGAGGTCATGCGCAAGTACCGCATCATCACGATCGAGGACACGCTCGAACTGCCCGTGGACGCGTTGCGCGCAATGGGCTACAACATCCAGCAGATGAAAGTCGCGGGCGCGCTCTCGAAGGGGGATGCGGAAGTGCCTGCTGATGAGGGCATCCGCACCACGCTACGCCTGGGCGACAGCGCGCTCATCATCGGCGAGGTGCGATCGAAGGAGGCGAAAGCGCTCTATGAGGCGATGCGCGTGGGCGCATTGGCGAATATCGTCGCGGGCACGATCCACGGCGACTCTCCCTATGGCGTGTTCGACCGCGTCGTGAACGACCTCGAGGTGCCGCGCACCAGTTTCAAGGCGACCGATATCATCGTCGTCGCCAATCCCATCCGGAGCGCGGACGGGATGCACAAGATGCGGCGCGTCACACGCATCACCGAGGTGCGCAAGGACTGGGAGGATGATCCGCTGCGCGAGAACGGCTTCGTCGACCTCATGCGCTACAACGCCGAGACGGACCTGCTCGAGCCGACCGATGCGCTGCTCAACGGCGACTCCGAGATCCTCAAGGGCATCGCGGGAAGCGTCAAGGAATGGGCAGGGACCTGGGAAGCGGTATGGGAGAACATCACGCTGCGCGCGCGCTGCAAGGAGCGGCTCGTCACGTCGGCGCACGAGGAGAAGGACCTGGACATGCTCGAGGCGGAATTCGTCATCCGATCCAACGATATGTTCCACGCGGTGAGCGAGCGCGTCAAGGACCGCCAGGGCCGTCTCGATGCGGGCGCGATCTACGACGCGTGGGACGCGTGGTTGAGCAAGGAGGTCGCGAAGCGCCGCGAGTTGCGCAAGATGCGCGAGGACCGCGAGACGCGGCTCGCCGCGCATGCGGGGCGGCGGTGGTGACGCTCGATGCCTGACGAGAACGATCTCGCACGCAAGTACTTGGGCCGGCTCGAGCACGGCCTCACGGGCGCGCCGACCGACCCGGACGCGCCCGACGTGAGCTCGCAGGAGTACAAGGACTTCAAGGCGCAGTACCTGCCCAAGCGCCGCGGCGCGTACGAGCGCGCGTGCGCGTGGTGCGCACGCATCATGCCGGTCTCGCCGGACCCCAAGGACCGTGCGCGCCTCGAGGCGGCGATCCGCACGTGCCATCTCGAAGTGTCTCCCGAAGGCGTGAACTCGTTCGCATTGCTCGGACCGTTCGCGATCATGCTCCTGTTCGCGCTCGTCGGGTTCCTCTTGCCCGTCCTGTACGGGGGCGTCGTCGCGCCGGGATCGGGCGCGTACGGGAGCGTCTTCGTGCTCGTGTTCGGTGTCTTCGCCGGCCTTGCGCTCATCGTGCCGCTGCAGCGGCTGCCGTACCTGATGGCGAACGATTGGCGCATGCGGGCGAGCAACCAGATGGTGCTGTGTACGTTCTACATCGTCACGTACATGCGCCACACCTCGAACCTGGAGCTCGCGATCGATTTCGCCGCCGAGCACCTCGCGCCGCCGCTCGCGCTCGACTTCAAGAAGATCCTGTGGGATCTCGAGACGCAGCGCTACGATAGCGTGCAGGAATCGCTCGACTCCTACCTCGACGGCACGATCGCGCTCGAAACCGAGGACAGCTGGCAGGATTCGACGGGCACCGCGTGGACGACCTCGACGGGGCTGCCGTGGCAGGTGAATTCGGGCTTCGTGCTGCCCTTCGCCGGAAACAACCTCGTCGGCTGGGCGGACGGCTTCTATCTCGGGCCGATCAATGTCGACAATGACGGCCTCGCCGAGGTCGATAGCGACGCCTATGACGACATCACGGTCGGCTGGTCGTTCACGCCGGAAGTTCAGCCCTTCATTCCGATCATCGAGGAGGGGCAGGACAATCTTCAGG
>CAYNGK010000055.1:0-10351 GCA_964396935.1 uncultured Methanosarcinales archaeon
GGTGCTGTCCCAGCCATCGAAGAAATCCATCAGGTCATCCCCGGCGGTGATCTGGACATCGCTGTGTGCCTCGAGCCGTCCATCGGGAGCGGAGAAGATGTTGCGGTCCTTGTGCGCATCGGGCCCGATGAGGCTCTCGTTGCTGTGATACAGGATTATGAGCTTATCGCGATCCTTGCCGCGCGCGTCCGCAACCGATGGTCGATACCCCCCGATCGCGTACGCGCCGCGGATGTACACGTGCGCGTGGAACAGGTCGCTCCCGTTCACACCGCGTGCCCAGCCGCGCGCGATGATGCGCGGGATGTCGCGTGCCATGCGCGGGTAGATCTCATCGGCAAGCCACGCCCGCGTCTTTGCGGGCAATGACGGGCATTCCTGCGCGATCGCATCGCGTGCTGGTTGCTGCTCGACCGCAGCTGCGCTGGCGCAAGCAAGCGTCGCGCATAGCGCGACGGCGAGCCGTGCGCGAGAACCGCTGCGCGCGCGGCAGTAGATGGGTGGTACAGCCCTACTTTCTCGGCCGTCTATCGCGGGAACCATGTGCGCAAGAGTGCGTGCGGGGTGCTGACGCGCCCGTCTACCGGGCCGTCGAACATCGCTTGGGCGTAGCTCTCAAGGGGATACGGTGTGGCAAGGATCGGGTCGTGCGCGACGCCGTCGATCACGCACACGCTGTGGCGCATAATCGATACGTGGCCGCCGTATGGTAGCGGTCGCAAGGTCGGCTCACGATGGTCCGCTGAAGTGAAGAGATAGATTTCTGGTGCGTGGCCAGCGTCCAGGGACGCCGCAGCGAGCTGGATAGCGATGCTGACGGCGTGATCGCTTGTCGTCGTACCGTGCGGGGCGCGATATGTCTTTTTGTTGCGTTCATGCAACGCACGAAAGAGCTCTTCGAGGCGCGTTGTCGCGCCGTTTTGCTCGGGTGTCATCCGCGCCGTCCCCAATCTCGTACCTTACGTACTGGCAGGCCGTAGCGGCCGTGGTCATCGCCGTTCCTGCTGGTGGATATCGGCACCGCGTTCACGAGCGCGACAAGACCGTTATCGATGAGCGCCTGCTGATAGTCGGCATCGTAATCCATAAACCGGTCGTGTGAATGCAGACGCATCACGAGTCCCTCGTCCGAGTGTTCGGGATGGATGGACTGGAGATCGATGATTTCGCAGCGGTAGCCAATGAAGTCTTCGAATTCTTTCTTGCTGCCGGGGAACGATCTGACTGCCCGCAGCGTTTCGCAGTTGCGATGGTATTGCTCTCTTTTCGCCGTTTGCTCAGCGGCCTTCTTCTCTTGCGCAGCGAGCTCTTCCAGGCGAAGGCGTTCTCTCTCTTTGCGCTCGATTTCGAGATCCGCGCGCATCTGGGAGAACCAACTCATCGTGTGTTCCTCGCGGGTGTGAAGGGAAGGCAACGGGGCGGGGAGAAGGGTGGTGGTGAGGTGGTGGTAGAAGGAAGAACTTGAGATTCTTCGATCTGTATCTCCCCAAACCCCCGTTGTTACTACTATGTAAGGGTTGAAATATATAAACTTTTCTATCGAACACTACTGCTGAGTGGAAACTTATCGCTTGTTCGTCGGAGCGGGTGCCTACGCTAAAGCAATGTTTTTAAACCGTTCTCGGAACCCTGACGGTCTCCAGGCGGGAGTGCCGGAGCGGTCAAACGGGCCAGCTTCAGGAGCTGGTGGCCTTGTGTCTACGCAGGTTCGAATCCTGTCTCCCGCAGTCAAGAATGCTCTTCTTACGGGGCTGCCGTCTCGCCTCGTAGCAGCTCTTCCGCTTTCCGAACCAGCGCCCGCTGGCTCTCGAAGGAGATTCGTCGCAGCGCATCCGTGACCGGCAACCACACGAAACCCTTGTGCTCGCTCGAGATCGTCACTGCCTCCTGCGAGGTCTGGCCCAAGAAAAACGACACGGTCTTGCGCGTGATCTGCGCGCCTCGCCGCAGCGTGTACGTGGTCGCGCCGAGGTAGCCCTCGTGCAAGGTCACTTCCGTGATCCCGGCTTCCTCGGCGAGCTCGCGCCGCGCCGCCTGCACGTCCGTCTCGCCCGGCTCGACATGCCCTTTGGGGAAGTCCGTGCTACGGTGCTTCAAGAGGATCAGGTATACGCGGCCTTGCGGCGTTTGGCGGTAGAGCACGATTCCGACCGAGCGGTCTTTGAGGACTCGGGGGAAGCGTCGCCGTCGGCGCGCTGGGCCGCGATCCGCCGGTGCGTCCGGGGTCGCGTTCATGTCCCGACCGAGAGAGGCTCCCCCTTTTATACGTACCGTACGGTTCAATCCCGCTCGAGGATATCCCGATACCGGTCGAGCTGCCCATTCGCCTCTGCCCAGATGCGCGTGTGGCGCAACTGGTGGTAGGGGAGCACGTGCTCGAGCTGTTTCGTCTCCAACTCGCGATCGAGTCGCGCATACAGGAGAAGATTCGTCACGATAGCGGTCAGGCCAACGACCGCGCCGGCCGCAAGGCACTCGTCTGGATCGTTCAGCTTGAGCTGATACGCGAGCGCGGTGCTCGCGGCTGCGACACCAAGACGCGCATCGTACAATACGGCGTTCACCCAGCCGACGAGCGGGCGGTTGAGCATCCGTTCCAGCGCGCGACCCGCCACGTGCTCACTCGCCTCCAAGCGAGCGGCGCAAGCGCTCGTACGCGTCGCGATGCTCAGGATGCGCCTTGACGTACGTGTGCACGTTGAGGCGGTTGATGTCGTGCTGCGCCCAGCGCGGATCCCACTCGCCGCGCTCGATGCGCTCAGCGATGTCGTGGTGGTTTTGCACGTATAGGACGCCGTTCCACGTGAGCCACCCGAGAGTGGCGTACGCCGCCCAAGCCGGCAACCGGTCATCCAAGAGCGGCGGCACCGCAAGCAGTGCAGCGCAGATCGGCGTGGTGATATCGTGGGTCAGTGCCCGCAATCCTCCGATGATGTGCGTGATGCTCACGGCCCCGTCCGGTCACCGGATGCGTTTTTTAACGGCTCCGGCAGATTTCCGCAACTTCGCCCCGGACAATCCTTAAAAAGGGCGGGGGGTTCCGACGCGACAATATGAGTGTCCCGCCCGAAGCGATCGCGCGCGCCCGTGAGCTGCTACAGCACGCGGCCCGGCCACTCATCATCCACGATAACGATCCGGATGGTGCGGTCTCGTTCTGCTTGCTGCAGCGCCTGTGCCCGGACGCGCGCAGCGTCGCGTTCAAGAACGTCCCGGCTGTGGATGAACGGTTCATCGCGCGCCTCGAGGAACACGCGCCCGACCTCTTGGTCATCCTTGACACGAGCCGTGTCACCTCAGAATTCCTCGATGCCGTACGCATCCCGGTGCTCTGGGTCGACCACCATGAGCCGCAGCGGGACCTGCTCGCACGCCACAAGAGCGTGCATTGCGTGAATCCGCGCCTGTGGGATGACGCGGACAACCGCCCGACAAGCTACTGGGCGTACCAGATCGCGCAGACGAACCTGTGGCTCGCCACCGTCGGCTGTGTCGCGGACTGGCACCTCCCGCCTGACATCGTGGAGCCGTTCCGTGAGCAGTTCCTCGATCTCCTGCCTGCCGACGTCACGACTGTCGAGCGCGCGTACCTCGAGACGAAGGTCGGTACGCTCGTGCGTGTCATCCAGTTCAACCTCAAGGGCACGACGAGCGATGTGCGCAAGGCGATCCTCACGCTCGCCCGCGTCGAAAGCCCGTACGAGATCCTATTGCAGAGCACGACGCGCGGACGGTTGCTGTGGCGTCGCTACCAGCAGCTGGTCGCGGCGTACGATGCGTTGCTTCTCGAGGCGCTCGCGATCCAGCCCGACGGGCCCATTCACCTGTTCCCCTATAGCGGCGGTGAGCAGACCTACACCGCGGAGCTCTCGAACGAGCTCCTGATCCGGTTCCCTGAACGCATCATCATTATCGCGCGCTCCCACGAAGGAAAACGCAAGTGCTCGCTGCGCAGCCGTGGCACTCCGCTACCGGATATGGTTGCCGAAGCCCTCAAGGGCTGCGATGGGCACGGTGGCGGGCATACGAACGCGTGTGGCGCGGTCGTGCGTGAAGAGGATTGGGAGAAGTTCTATACGCGATTTCGCGAGCTCGCCGCATCACGCGTTGCCCGCTAGCGATCGAGATACGCATCCAGCGTCCTTTTGATGTCGGCCCACACCGCCTCTGGTTGCCGGTTCCCATCCACGCAGACCACGCCCCGAGGCCATCCCTGGAATCCGAGGTACTGGTACGCGACCGGCAGGGTCTCCTTGCGGTACTGCCGCCATCGCCGGCGAAGCGCGTCTGGTGTGTCGTCGAGCCTTGGTTGCTCGCCGCGCTCCAGCGCGGCTGCGACGCGCCCTTCCATGCGTGCGAGGAGTGTCTCGTACGGGATGCCGGTGAGGTGCAAGACCAGCTGGAAATCGATGTGCGGGTCGATCGCTACCGCCTGCGCTACCGTGCGCGGGTACCCGTCCGTGAATGGCTGCTTGCCGTTCGCGAGGCAGCCGTCGCGCTGTGCCGCCGCAAGGCTCTCGAGAAAGATCGCCGTCATGGTCGTGTCGTCCACGAGCTCGCCGCGCGTGAGCATCCCGCGTACGCGCATCCCGAGCGGTGTGCTGTCTGCCTGGATGCGACGGATCATGTCGCCGCTTGCGAGCGGATGGAACGCATCGGAGTACTCTTGGAGGATCCGTCCCACTTGCGTGCCCTTGCCGGCGTTGGGCGGGCCGATGATGGTGACCCCTGGTCCGCGCATGATAGGGGTGTTTGACGGGGTCCGATTCAAGAAGTTTTCCGTGCCCTGGCGGGCGCATGACGCAGCTGGTCGCGCAGCTGGCCGAGATTGCGTTCCCGGATGTCGCTGCCGCCGTACGAGAGCGTGTCCATCGCGAACATGAGGTGCGTGACGAACAGGATGAGCATGATGAGCGTGAAGGTGATCACGACGATGAAGGGGTGCGCGAGCAGCGAGAGCGCGATGAGCATCCCGATGAGCAGGCCGGTCGCGAGCAGCAGCACGAGCTTGGTCTCCCCGACAATGTGCCTGCTGCCGAACAGCTCCAGCTTCTCGCGTGCCGCGGAGATCTTGCCGAGATGCTCGATGATGCGCGTGTGCGCGTTCACTTGGTAGGGGCGGCGTGGGCGTAACGGCGCGAGCGCCCTGTAGAGCGTTCCGATGTGGTGCTGCGTCCGCGTGTATTCGCTCGGGTCCAACCGCGTGAGGTCGCGGGTGAGCGCCTCGATCGCATCGCGTAACCGTGTCGTGAGTTTCCGGTCGCCGGTGAGCTGTGCCAGGCGATAGATCGCTTCGAGGTAGCCGCTCATCTCACCCATGAGCTCCTTGAACCTGAGGTACTTCTGCTCGAGGAACTTGAAGAGTGCGTGCATGAAGAACCCGTAGATGAGCGTCAGGATGGAGCCGATCGCGCCGATCTCGATGTCGGTCTGGCCGTGGAATGCCGAGATGAAGAGGATGGAGAGGACGAGCAGGATGCCGGTCACGACGAAGTGGCTGACGCCGATGACCGAGCGGTAGTGGGGCATGGTGTTGCGTGAGGGTTCATGGGCCGTTCAAAAACGTGTTGCCTGGAGTTCGCGGGTTTCCGGGACTTGAAAATAAACCACTTCACAGTAGTTACAAATAGAAAGATTTAAATACTCCTCCGTCCATAAACGCATCCGGGGGGTTACGAGATGCCACGCTACGACACCTATCACGACCCGGCCACTGCGGCTATTGCACGTCGTACGCGCCAGCAGACGCGCCGCAGTCGCATCACGCAAGGTTTGCTGGGCCTGTGTGTAGGTGGCCTGATTGCCGCTGGGACGATCATCGCCAAGGACGGCGCCCCGGGACGGTTCTTCACGCAAGAACCCGCGTGCGCGGCTCCCGTCGAGACCGCCCAGACAGCACCGATGGATTTCATCGCGATCGACCAGTACACCGGTGCGGATATCGCGCGCGGCGACGTGCTCGCCCAACGTCTCGAAACTCTCGGTTACACCGTCGATCGCCAGGAGAGCGCACGCACCGCACCGGTAGGTCCGCCGTTGCCCCAGATGCGCCTGCTCATCCACACGCCGCAGTACGAACAGGAACGGCACTTGCTCGCGACCCTCGCGAAGGATCCGACGCTCCTGCCTGGCGATGGCGTGGCGAATCTCATTCCCGGCCGCCGTCTTGAGGATGGGTCGTATCGGTTCTTCGCGCTCGACGATCATCTCGCGCGTCTCGTTGACCGCTACGTCCAGGATACCCCGACGGTCCGCAAGGACCGGGCCCGTTCGACGCTCTTGCGGTATCTCCACCCGATCATCCGCCAGGAATCGGGCTATCAGCACCAAGCGGTCTCGACGAAAGAGGCGATCGGCCTGATGCAAGTCACGATCGACACGGCAGAGACGGTCGATAACGAGCGCGATCACGCATCGGAATTCCGCGCGTTCCGCGACCGCGATAGCGGATATGACCGGGGAGCGTTCACGCGAGCGGATCGCGAACGGCTCCTGAAGGTCCCGCTCGCGAATCTCGACGACGGTATCGCGATCCTGTGGCGCAACTACGCGCGCTGCGGCGGCGACATGACATGCACGCTCGCATCATACAACGCCGGTCCCGGCAACGCGCACCGCTGGGAGCGCATCCCCGAGACGCGCGGCTACGTGCGCAACATCCACGCGATGGCTGCGCGCGACGACCTGCCGACGCGCCGGTCACGCTAAACGCCACAGGCCATCCCCTGAGGCAACCTTTTTCTAGTCCGGCGCGGACCGTCCCAGCACGATGGCCTGCATCTTTTGCGGTTCGCGCGCGCACGACTACCGCCAATGCGTGATCGGCTACCGCACGAGAGCAGCGACCGCACGACCCCTCACGACCGGCGCGACCGACCTCGCCGGTCAGGCCCCGAACGTGTTCATCGGCAAGGCCGGCTACCCCAAAGTGCGCGCCGGCATCCTCGCGACACCGCACGACGACGAGCATGACGCGCCCGCCGCATGGGCGGCGCACGGCACACCCATCCCCGAGATCGTGCGTCGCCGCACCGAACTCGTCAACAGCTTCACGGTATCCGACATCAAGGCGCACGGCCGGTTCACCGACCTCCTGCGCGACGTGTCAGTGGCGAAGCGCAGCGTGGACGTCGAGCTCACGCTCGCGCGCCCGGTCGTGCACCGCCTCACGATCAACGAGGACGCCGCTCCTCACGGCCCGAACGTGTCGCTCACGGGCGGTCGCATCACGCAGAATGTTCCTGTGGACACGCGCGTGGACAAGGCGGCATCGGCCGCCGACCTCACCGCGTCAGACGCGATCGCGCGCCTCGCGAAAGGAGGTGTGGACGGCTACTACCTCACGAAAGCGTTCAGCATGGGCAACTTCGGCGTCGCGCCAGAGCGCAAGCTCGTCCCGACGCGTTGGAGCATCACAGCCGTCGATGACATCCAGGCGAAGGAGCTGCTCGTGCGCGTGCGCGAGGCGCGCGTGGGTGATTGCGTCGCGTACTACGGCGGCCACCTGGGCAACTGGTACCTGCTGTTGTGCTTCGACGCGCCCTGGCAGTACGAGCTCGTGGAGCAATACATCGGCGCCAAGGGCGCGCAAGCGTGGACGGACCACGAGCCGCACCAGGGCCGCCATGACTACGCGGCGAACACCGCCGGCGGCTACTACGCCGCGCGCCTCCCGATCGTCGAGCGGTTCGCCGACGAGGGCAAGCAGCGCGCGGTCCTCGCCATCCGCATCATCACCGATGAGTACACCACGCCACTTGGCGTGTGGGTGTGCCGCGAAGCGGTGCGCAAATCGTTGAGCGCAACTCCGTTGCGGTTCGCCGACCGGTCGCTGCTGGTGCAGTACGCGCGCGAATCCCTCAAGCGCATGTTCGGGTATGACGTGGATCCGGTGCTCGCGCGTTCCGTGCTGCTCAGGGACCTGTTTGGCCAGAAACGGCTGAGCGAGTACTAGCGGCACGGCAACGCGTCGATCATCCGCGTCAAGGATCTCTTGCTGTCCGCTAGGCAGTGCGCGACGTGCCTGCCCTCCCGTTCGTCCCGCTGGATGCGGATCTCCCGATGCTCCACGTGCGATCCCGGTATCGCACGTAGCACCCGACCGATACCGTCTGGTTGTCGATACATGCTGGCTTTCGCGATCTGCAATCGCAGGATCTGTGCCAGCGGCCGAGCGAGCGATTGTCTGCGTATCGAAGGGGCGGCACGAACGAACACATCGCTCGATCGCATCTCGACGACCTCCTGCACTTCCCGCCTGATCTGCTCCGCCAGCCAATCGATATCCTCTTTTCCTTGCGCAGGCGGGTAGAACGCGGTCTCCAGCGCCCCCGGGAATTTCTCGTCGCTGTAGATGTTCACGCCTTCTTGATAATTGATGGCGTACACGTGAAAGAGATAGCACGGATTCCACGACCCCTCGCAGATCGCTGCGCGGTAGATGTCAAGGGTGTCCTGGAACGTCAGGCCGTCTCGCAGATGTACCGTGGTGTATTGCATCGTCACCAAGGGAAGTTTCGCGGAGTTGAAAAATCTTAACATTTCTTCTTGCCGTACTCGCCCTCTCCCGTCGGGTCGAGCAGGCGATCGCGTGTCGTCACGGAGTGGTCCGGGTACTCGAGCACCATGCGCACGACCGATGCGGTGTCGCTGGGCAATTGCGCATCCGTCACACCCGCGCAGTCCTGCCCGTCGCAGAAGCCGATGTAGTAGTAGATGTCATCGATGACGGTCCGGTTCCCATCGATCGTCCCGATCTGCGCGAACGTGCCGTTGGGTTCGCTCTGCGCGAGCACAAGCACCCGCCGGGGCGTCTGGTTCGTGATCAGGTGCATCTCCGCGGCGTTGTGCTCCCCGCGGCACGCGACACGCGCATCGAACGCGAACACCGCCGACGTGTCCTGGTACTCGTTCACGCGGAACTCGTGCGCATTCGACGCAGGACCTTTCGGGCACGCGTCCTGCGTGTCGTACACCGTGCCGTCCGGGCACACGTACTTGTAGACGACCTTCTCCTCCACCTGTGTGACGAAGCTCGGCGGGCACAGCGAGCAATCGAGCGTCGGGCTGCCGACGGCAGCGGCGGTGTCGCACGCGGTGTCGTTGTCCCTATCGAGGCAACAGGTCGCGCCGTTCGCGATATACGGGGATGTGCACGTCGGCGCGTCGGGTGCGCACGCGGCAAGCAGGAATGCCAACACGACCACGGACCACAGCGCCCTACCCATGCGTCACGCGCCGTCGTGGGTGGTATAAAAATCCTCTCCCCAATCCATAAATACGGGTGGACAGCGCGTCTGTGCTGCATGATGGACCTGCGTGACTTTCCCGATGCCGTGCGTCACGCGCGCGACAAGCGCCATGTGCTCGCGGCGTTCATCCATTGCGCGATCACATACTCCGGCCGCGCGGAGGCGACGCTCGGCCGCGGGGACCGGCTCCTGATTGTGAAGGCAGACGGTACGGTGCTCATTCACCAGCCGGAATCCAGCACGCCCATCAATTACATGAAGGCGGGCAATGCGCTCGTGTTCGAGGAGGCGGATGATCACTGGCTCTTGCGCGTCACGAACGCAGCAGAGAAATCGACGCTCGAGGTCGAGGTGTACCGGGTGCACGGCTGCATCGCGCATGAACTCGCCGATGGCCAGGTGCAGGATCTCGCAGGGCATGAGCGGGATATGAGCGATTGGATCCGTGACAACCCCGTGAGCATCGGCGATGGCTTTCGCGCGATCGCGCGCGAAGAGCACACCGATGTCGGATTCATCGATGTGTTCGGACATGATGCCTCGGGTACGCTGGTTGTCGTGGAGTGCAAGCGGGTCACCGCGTCACTCACCGCCGTTGACCAGCTGAGGCGGTACGTCGAGCGGGTCAAGACGATCAAGGGCACGCAACAGGTGCGTGGTGTGCTCGCTGCGCCGGGCATCACGCCCAACGCGCTTGAGATGCTCATCTCCTTCGGGTACGCGTACCGCCAGGTGGACCCTCCCAAACGCCTCGTGCGCTGGCAACGCGACCAGAAGCGCTTGGGCGAATACTGAACCGTGCGAACTCGCCGCATCACGGGTCTTCTGCTACGGGCCGCACGGTGATCGCCTCGTTGCGGTAGGAGCAGCGGAACGGCCCCTCTATATCGCTCGCCTCGATCAGGAACTCATCATCTGCGGTCTGCAGGCCGTACAGCGCGTACACCGGCTCGTCCGCGTGGCGCACAAGCACCGTCTCGGCGAGCGCGGGCGATACCTCGAGGTGGTGCGCGAGCGTGCGGGCGGCGCCAGCCGCGACCCACCGATCGTAGATCGCGCGCGCATCGTCCGCGTGGCTCCTGACGCTGATATGGTGGCCG
>CAYNGK010000056.1:0-10043 GCA_964396935.1 uncultured Methanosarcinales archaeon
ACCGCGCTCCTCGATCCGCTGGTACAGTTCACCGAGCGCCTTGAGATAGTCTTCGGCAAGCTCCAGGAGCTCCTGCACTTCGTTGCCCGTGATCGCCTTCTTCGTGCCGTACTCGACATCCTTGTGCGTCTTGATCACGCGCTCGAGGAACTTCACGTGCTTCTCATCCAGGAGCTTCTCCTTCTTCACGAACAGGTCGCGCAGCACATCCGGCGTCTCGCGCGGTGCGGGCGGCGGGAATCCCGCGAGCATGATCGCCGCTTGGCTTGGCGTCAGGGTCGCATACCAGATCTCCTCGACCGCGATGTCCTTGAGTTTGAGCCTGATGCGTTCGAGCCCCTGCTCGCCGTACGACTTGTAGATCTCAATGGCCTCAGGGCTTGGCCTGATCTTGCCCATCTTGAGGAGTTGCTTCCACGGCATGAACACGCCCTTGTCGTGGAAGGGGATGCCGTCGCGCAGGAACGTGAAGATGATCGGGTTCGCTTCTTTCACGTTGTCCCAGAAGTCCGTGAGGATGTACGTCTGGATGGAGAGCTTGTTCTGGATGCCTGTCATCTGGCCCGCTTGGATGGCCATGTCGTTGATGATCGCGCGCAGCTTGTCTTTCAGCTCCGCGCGCGTCATCTTCTTCACGTCCGTGTCATCGATCACGACGAACGTGTCGATGTCGGACTGCGGCGTCGCCTTGCCGCGCACGATCGAGCCGGCAAGCACATAGCACGCGATGTACTTCTCGAACTTCTTGATCACCATCGACTTGTGGATCTCCGCGAGCTTGATCGCGCCGAGCATCCCGCTGTCGAACACGGGCGCCGACACGGCGATCAACTGCAGGAGGTCCTGCTTGCCGTCGTAGCACGACTGCCACACTTCCGTGATCAGGAGCACATCGACCGCGAGCTGCGGATCGATCTCTGCGGCGACCGCCTCAAGCGCCTTCGAGAGCTTCTCATGGAGCTCATCCTTCGTCATCTTCGTGCTGTCCTGGTCATCCACGAGGACGAGCACGTTCACCTTGTCCTTGCGTTCCCCTTCCGTCTCAGGCGGCGCGAGCGCGATGCCCATGATGTACCCCTCAAAGCGCGCCAGGGCCTTCTCCTTGAACGTGTCGAGCGTCGCACGCAACGCGGTCAGGCGCTCGTTGCCAGCGTCGGTCCCCGCGGGCGCTCCATTCAACGATCCCTCGATGCCCTCTTGGGGGCCATTGGCGGTCGGGATCTTGGACTGCGGGGTGTAGGTCGGGGTGCTCATCATCGACTTGGAGCTGACGGACATTTATAAAGGTTTGGCGTGTGTTTCCCGACGCAACCTTTTTGAGCGCGCCAGTATAGCTGGTCGTCTGTGACCGCTTCCGTCGTCGTCCTCGCGGGTTTCGGCTTGCTCCTGAGCGTGTGGGCGCTCCTGATCCACACCCGATACCGGCGTTCCATGCGCTACACGCCGTGGTGCGATTTCTCCGAGCAGGTCTCCTGCTCCCGCGCGTTCACGAGCAAGTACAGCCGCACGTTGCGCATCCACAACTCCTGGTTCGGCATCGTCGCGTATCCGCTCATCGCTTGGCTCGCGATCGCCGGCCGGCCGCTCGAGCTGCTGCTCGCGGGGGTCCTCCTTCTGCTCGCGAGCGCATCCCTTGCGTACATCTCGTTTGTCAAGATGCGCAACTACTGCGTCGTCTGCATCGGCGTGTACATCGTGAACATCTGGATCTTCCTGCTCGCGCTCACCGCGTACTGATCCATCATCTTCTTCTGCCGATGCTCATCAGCGTCCTGCTCATCACGATCGTGTCGTGTTCCGGTCCCGTCCGGATGGGTTCCGGCATGCTCATCGACATCGCTCTAAAGCGACGCGCACACCACGGGTGAAGAAAGACCCGAACAGCGGTCTTGGACTGGTGCGGAACAATGGTATTTGAGATGCGCGGCGAACAGGTCCTGCATGGGATCGTCGAGATCATCGCGACGCACAACCTCGTCAAATATGTGCGCGGCAACACGCGCGATGAGCGCACGCGCATGGCTGCCGGCGCCACGCTCGCGGGCTTGGGTTTCGCGTTCGGCCCGGAGCTTGAGGGGCGACTGCGCAATTTGCCGTCGTTGCGCGCCGGCACCGGGATGCGCAGGGAGCTCGCGTATGCGGCTGGCGGCGCGGTGCTTGGCGCGGTGAGCGCGCATCTGCTGCGCGACCATGCGCGGTCAGCATCGACACCGGCCGCCCCGACTGGTGCGTCTGCCGCACGCCTCTCACCGCTCCCCGGCTCGCTTGGCGCGCGTCTGGACGAGGCGCTGGCACTGCCTGCCGTGACCCAAGACGCGCAAGGCATCGGCGATCTCTCTCGACCGAGCGGCCTTGTGACCGTCGCGAGCGCAGCGTGGCTCGGATACTCGCTGTTTCTCGATGGCAAGAACCGCGCGGAACAGCACCAGCACCTCTGGGGACTGGGCGCTGGCGCGCTGGGATACCTGTATGGGCCTGAGAGCCTGCGATGGATCAAGGGGCTGACCCTGCCGCGCACGGGCGGTGAGCGCGCGATCGGTTTCCTGCGCGACGGCACCGTCCTGTACGGCGCTGCGTTCGGCGGGGTGCTCGGGTACACACTCGCGCATATCGAACGCCCCGCGTCGAGCGTACCGGTGCGAGAACCGGCCGGCGGTGATGAGGATGCGTGAACTGCTCGCGGCATGGCGCCGCGTACGCGGCATCATCGAAGAGGCGGAAGAGGTGCACGCGCGCATCGCCGCAAACCGCGACCCGACCGTCCCTGACGTGCTTGTGCCGATCGCGTACCGGCATCTGACGCGCAGCCGATCCGACACGCCGGACGCGATGGTCGGCATCGCAGGCCATTACCTGAGCCGACGATATCCGGAATTGCGCGAGTACCTGCTCACTGAAGAGCAACGCGACCGGCTCAATGGCTTGCGTGCGGAGATCGATGCGCTGCTTACTGACGCATCCGCAAGCGACGACGCCCCCGGTGGTCGACGATGACCACGACCTTGCGTCGTGTGATGGGTTACGGGTGTGTCGGCCTGCTCACCGCGCCCATCTGGGTCCCGATCGCGTTCGTCGGGTACGTCGGCGCGAAAGCCACGCGCTTCGCGTTTCGGCACGCGACCCCTGTCGCGTTTGCGCTTGGCATTGGTGGCGTCGCTGCATATGCTGGTTGCCACTATCGCGCGCCCATACAGCACGCTGCGAGCGCATTCGTCGAACGTCTCGCGAAAAACGACGAGCTACGGACGCAGCAACTGCCGAACGCAGCGATCGCACCTGTCCCGACGAACGCAGCAGGTCTCGAACGTATCGTCACCGCCTCACCACCGATCGAACCGGTGACACCGGCTCCGCGTGCATCTCCCCCCCGCGCGCGGGCCACCCTTCCGATCCTCGACGAGCCAGGCGTCGCGTACTACTTCGTCAAGCCGGGCGAGACACTCTCGCGCATCAGCGAGCGAGTCACGGGCGACCCCGATCGTTTTCGCGCGATCGCGCGTGAGAACCGCATCGCCGATCCTGACGATGTGAGCGCAGGCACCTTGCTGCGCATCCCAGCATCCTGGTGCCGTGCCGGTGTCGTCGGCCTGTATGATCGCGTGCCCGCGCTCAATTCCCTCGTGCTGCCCGGAAGCGCGACCATCACGGAGATGTTCGGTCCGAAAGCCCAAGAGGTGATTGCGCTCAACCGTTCGCTCGGGCTCGCGTACGAGGACGTGTTCCCGTACCCACGCGGGGAGCGCGTGGTGTGGTTCCCGTGAGCGCCCGTGCGAGGAACCGCCCTGTGTGGCTTGACGGACTCGCGGCGACCTGCTCTGGCGTGCCGGTCGCGATGATACGCCCGCCCGCGTCACCGCCTTCGGGTCCGAGATCCACAACCCAGTCCGCGCTCTTGATCACATCCAGGTTGTGCTCGATGACGACCACGGTGTCGCCGCGACCAACAAGGCGGTCCAGGACCGAGAGCAATCGCTTGATATCCGCGAAATGCAGGCCCGTCGTCGGCTCATCGAGCACGTAGAGCGTGCCGCCGCCGGCCCGCTTCGCCAGTTCTCGTGTGAGCTTGATGCGCTGCGCCTCGCCGCCAGAGAGCGTCGTGCTCGATTGGCCGAGCTTCAAGTACCCCAACCCGACCTCTTGTAATGTGATGAGGATACGCGCCAAGGACGGCACCGCCTGGAAGAACTCCACCCCCTCGTCGACGGTCATCGCGAGCACCTCGCTGATGTTCTTGCCTTTGAACGTGACCGCGAGCGTCTCGGCGTTGTACCGCCGGCCCTTGCACACCTCGCATTCCACATACACATCGGCGAGGAAATTCATCTCGATCTTGAGCACGCCGTCCCCTTCGCACTTCTCGCATCGCCCGCCGGGGAGATTGAAACTGAATCGGCCCGGGCCGTATCCGCGCATCTGCGCGTCCTTCGTGCGCGCGAACAGGTCGCGGATCTCATCGAATGCCTTCGTGTACGTCGCGGGGTTCGAGCGCGGCGTACGCCCGATCGGGCTCTGGTCGACCACGATCAACCGTCCGAGCTCGCCATCGATCGTGACGCGCTCGTGCGCGCCGACCGTGTGCGTCTCACCGTGCAATCGGTTGAGCAGCGCCGGCACGAGCGTCTGCGTGATGAGCGTGGACTTGCCGCTGCCCGACACGCCCGTCACGAGCGTGAGCGTCCCAAGGGGCACCTTGAGCGTGACGTTCTTGAGGTTGTTCTCCTGCGCACCAGTGAGTGTGAGGAACCGCTTGCTCGTCTTGCGCATCGCAGGCACCGGTATCGCTTCCTTGCCCGCGAGGTACTGGCCAGTGAGGCTTTTCGGGTCGCGCGCGACCTGTGCGGGCGTGCCTGCTGCGACGATGCGACCCCCCAGCGCGCCGGCGCCCGGTCCCATATCGATGAGCCAGTCAGCCGCGCGCATCGTATCCTCATCATGCTCGACCACGAGCAGCGTATTGCCCAAATCGCGCAAGCGATGCAGGGTGTTGATGAGCTTCTCGTTATCGCGCTGGTGCAACCCGATCGACGGCTCATCCAGGATGTACAATACGCCCGTGAGGTTGCTGCCGATCTGCGTCGCGAGCCGGATGCGCTGCGCCTCACCGCCCGACAATGTGCCGGCGCTACGCGAGAGCGTCAAGTACTGCAGGCCGACGTTCTCGAGAAATCCGAGCCGATTGTCGAGTTCTTTGCGGATCGGCGTCGCGATCTGCGTCTGCTGCGCAGTGAGCGAGAGATCGCGCAAGAACATCCTCGCCTTCGTGATGTTCAAGTCCGTCACCTCGATGATGCTCAAGCCTCCGACCTTGACCGCGAGCGATTCCGGCTTGAGCCGTTGCCCCTTGCAGGTATCGCACGCGCGCTCGACCATGAATTTCTCCATGGAGGACCGGCGCTTGTCGCTCTCCGTCTCGCGATACAAGCGACGCAGCTGCGGGATGACCCCCTCCCACGCGCCCTTGTGTGCGAAACTCGCGCCGCCATCACGGCTCTCGTACGAGAACTTGATCTCCTTCTCGTCACCATACAGCACGACGCGCTGCTGCTGCTTCGTGAGTTCCTTGAACGGTGTCGTGATCTTGAAGCCGTGCGCTTTCCCCACTGACGCGAGCTGCTGCTTGCGCCACCCGTCGATCATCGTCTGGTACGCCTTGATGCCCCCCTCCGCGATCGATTTCGTCTTGTCCGGGACGATGAGGTCGGGCGAGAACTCGATGCGCACCCCAAGGCCGTCGCACGCACTGCACGCGCCAAAGGGGCTGTTGAAGGAGAAGTTGCGCGGCTGGATGTCCGTGAAGCTCACGTCAGGGTGGTTCTTGCAGCTGCCGATCGTGCTGAACACCTGTTCCTCGCCAGACTCCGTCACGATCATGACGAGCCCCTTGCTCGTCTTCGTCGCGTGCTCGATCGCTTCCACGACACGGCTGCGATCCTCGATCGTGATGCGGTCGACCACCGCCTCGATGTAGTGCCATTGCTGCTTGTCAAGAGACAGCGTCTCGTCCGTGCTGATCACTGCCTTGTCCACGCGTACACGTGCGAACCCTTGCGCTTTGAGGTCGAGGATGAGCTTCTCGTACGTCCCTTTCTGGCGGCGCACGAGCGGTGCGCACACGAGCACGCGCTCGCCAGCGAGCTTCTGGAACAGGACATCGGCGATCGCGTCAGGCACCTGGCCGGTGATCCCCTCGCCGCACACCGGGCAGTACGGCGTGCCGCAGCGCGCGTAGAGCAATCGCAAGTAATCATAGATCTCCGTGATCGTCCCGACCGTCGAGCGCGGGTTCTTGCTCGTGCTCTTTTGCTCAATCGAGATCGCCGGTGAGAGCCCTTCGATGCTGTCCACATCCGGCTTGTCCATCATCCCGAGGAACTGTCGCGCGTACGCGTTGAGGGACTCCACGTACCGGCGCTGCCCTTCCGCGTAGATGGTGTCGAACGCGAGCGTGGACTTGCCGCTTCCAGAGAGACCGGTGATGACCACGAACTTGTCGCGCGGGATAGTCACGTCGATATTCTTGAGGTTGTGCTCGCGCGCGCCCTTGATGAGGATCTCAGTCGGCATCACGCGCGAGGGACCGCCACCGGTTTAAATAGGATGTGGAGGGTTGTCCAGTGGTCATGGACCGTCGAAGGTCTTTTTAATCACCGCAACGTCCGGTGCGGGTATGCTCGATTGGTCCACCGCGCTCGACGTCGCCCCGCACGCGCCCGGCGTGTACACGTACACGGACGCGCACGGCAAGATCCTGTACATCGGCAAGGCGAAGGACCTGCGCAAGCGTCTCGCGCACTACGCAACTGCGCGCGGTGCAGACAAGACCGCTCTGATGCTCGCGCGCGCGCACGCGGTCACGTGGGTCGTCACGCGCACCGAGGTCGAAGCGCTGCTGCTGGAAGCGAACCGTATCCGTACGGAGAAGCCGCCGTACAACATCGACTTGAAGGAGAACGTGCGCTACGCGCACCTGCGCCTGAGTGCAGAGCCGTATCCACGTCTCATCACCGTGCGTGACCCGCGTGGTGTCCCGCCCAAAGATCTCTTTGGCCCGTTCGCGGACGGCGCCGCGCGCGCTGAACTCGCGCGCCTCGCCCGTAAGCTCTTCCGGTTACGCGTGTGCCGCACGATGCCAAAGCGCGTGTGCCTGTACTACCACCTCGGCTTGTGCTCCGGCCCGTGCGAGGGGAAGATCACAGCGGACGCGTACACGGCCGACGTGGATCGCGCCCGGCGATTCCTGCGCGGCCAGACGCCAGAGCTCGCCGCAGAACTCGAACGCGAGATGGCGCGCGCATCAGATGAGCTCCGGTTCGAAGACGCGCGACGCCTGCGCGACACGTTGCGCGGTGTCCGCTCCACCGCCGCGCGCCAGGCGGTCGTGCGCGAGAAGCGCTATGATGAGGATGTCATCCTCTTGCGCCGCCGCGCCGCCGATTGGCTCGCGCTCGTCTTGCACGCGAAACGCGGCGTCATCACCGGCACCGAAGAGTACCCGATCGCGGCCGAGCGCGTCGGCGACGCGCCACTCGACGGGTTCCTGCTCGCGTACTACGCGGACCACGACGTGCCGCGCGAGCTCCTGCTCGAGCACGACCCCGCCGATCCGGCGATCGCCGAGTACCTGCGCGAACGCGCAGGCCACCCCGTGCGCGTCGCCGTGCCGTCGCGCGGCGAGCGCCACGCGCTCTTGGACATCGCGCGGCGCAACGCGGCCGCGCGCGTGGACGGTGCGCACGCGATATCGCTCGCGCTCCTAGACGCGCTGCGCTTGCCAGGCATGCCGCGTCGCATCGACGCGTTCGACATCTCTCACACCGGCGGCACAGCGACCGTCGGCGCGAGCGTGCGGTTCACCGACACGACGCCCGAGAAGAGCGCGTATCGCGCGTTCACGATCCGCGGCGCAGGCAACGATGACTTCGCTGCGATCGCCGAGTGCGTCACGCGACGCTACAAGACAGCCGCCGACCTCCCCGATCTCCTCCTCATCGACGGCGGGAAAGGGCAACTGGGCGCGGCGTACGACGTGCTGCGCGCGCGCGGGTTCACCGTTCCCGTCATCGGCCTGGCGAAACGCGAGGAGGAGGTATTCGTGCCCGGCCTCCCGACCCCGCTGCCCATCGATCGCGCGAGCGACGTGTCGCGGTTCCTCCAACGCGTGCGTGACGAGATCCACCGATTCGTCCTCTCGCGCCATCGCGCACGACGCACGCGCACGACCGTGCGTACAGCGCTCACCGATATCCCAGGGATAGGGCCCGCGGCGGCGACGAAGCTCTTGCGCAGGTTCGGGTCTGTCGCGGGCGTACTGGCCGCTGATGATGGTGCCCTCGCGCAGGTGCTCAGTGCGCGTCAGATCGCGAGCTTGCGCGCTCACCACTCGCCAAAGGGGACAAACCCTTAAAAAGCGTCTCTCCTAGTCCCGTCGGTATTGGGGTGGGATGATGCACGTAGATCCGCATGAGCTCAAGCGCACGACACTCGCGAAAGCGCCTGATGACCAGGTGTTCGTGGTGTGCCGTGGCGATCGCATCGACAATATCAAGGATTTGGCGAACTGCATCGAGTCGCTCAGTCCTGAACAGTTCCAGCACCACGTGAGCCCCGAGGGGCGTAATCACTTCGCGGACTGGATCCAAGGGGTCCTGAAGAACCCGCTGCTCGCGCACGATCTGAACTATCCGATCAACCTGAACAACCAGCAGCACTATGTGACGACGATCCGTCATCACGTGCAGTGGCTCGAGAGCGTGTGAACCATGGCGAAGAAGCGTCCTTCCAAAGCGAAACCGCGCCCCGCGCGCGCAGCACCGAAGAAACAGAAGCCTGCGATGAAATCCCGCACGCCGGCGCCTACACGCAAGACCGGTGTGAAGGCCGCACGACGACCGGCGAGAACCGCCGTGCGTTCGAAGGCGTCATCGAAGCCGATGCGCGTGGTCGAGGTCTCGCACCTGCCCGACGCGGCGATCGCCGATGCCGGTATCGCTCCTGAGAAGGGTGCGCATGTCGAGGTCGAGACCGCGCACCAGCACGTCGAGATGGAACCGCATCCCGCGCACCCCGCCGCTGCGGCGGCCGTGCCAGTGAAGCACACGCTGCTTGTGCGCGTACGCGACTGGTTCAGCGCTGTGCCCAACGTCGAAGTCGTCCTTAGCACCGGTAGCACGGTCGTGGGACGGCAGAAGACGGACGAGCACGGTGTGGCGCGATTCGCCGATCTCGCTCCTGGCGAGTACCAGTACGAGACGGTGTTCCGTGGCGATATCAAGAAGCACGTGAACCTTTCACGCGACCGCACGGTCACCGTCCGCTTCTGGTGAACGGCACGTCGCGGATCGTCTGCGCGCTGTCGCGTTTGACGTTGCTCATCGTGCGCTGGAACGCGTCGGCTGACCGCAGCTTGCGCACTTGCGCCGGTGTGACGAGCCTCTTGTGCGCCAAGCGCACGAGCGCTTCCGGGATCTCCCAGACGTCCCCGTCACGCGCGATCCACTCCTTGCCGAACCTGCGCAGGTCGAGCGGCCCCGCGTAGGACCGCAGGGTCTTCTTCCCCGCGAGGTTCAGATACTCGTGCGCGTAGCTCATCACAAGCTCGCGGATGGAACGGTAGATGGGATCGCGGTATCCGAGCGCGTGGTGGTTGCTCTTCGCGATCGCGCCCCAATACGCTCCTTCCTTGTAGACCGCGAGCACGTGGTCCTGATCGCTCTTGTCGGCCGTGAGATCGACCAGGAGCGGCCGTTTGCCGTGCAGCTGGAGGATGACGGCGGCGAGCATCGCAGCCTCGATGCAGTGGGCGGTGCCTGTGCGCAGGACTTGTACCGGACTCTTGCACGTGTCTCCCTCGGGTTCGTGATTCGTCGGGAGCGTATCGAGATAGTTCTGGATCTTTGCGGGCGTGTTCAGTGAGCGCAGGAGTGTGATGTGCGTGGGGGTGAAGCTGGAGAGGATGTCGGTCATTTGCGTCCCATTCCTCCTTTCGCTATGAAGAGGTAATCTTTCCGGAAAAACGCTTGCGTGTACTCGCGCGCCACCTCGTC
>CAYNGK010000057.1:0-9973 GCA_964396935.1 uncultured Methanosarcinales archaeon
CGCCCCACGATGCGGCAGCGTTATGGTCATTGTGCACCGCCTCGATGTACTCTTCCTTGCTCGCGTACGGGAACCCTTCTTTCGCCTTGTTGTGCCGGTACGCGTCATCATCCCAGATGTGTACATTGTGGTCGAGTAGCATCTTGATGTTCGTCTCGCCGTGCAAGAACCAGGAGAGCTCTGTCGCGACGCCCTTCGTGAACATCTTCTTTGTCGTGACGAGTGGAAATCCCTCGGAAAGGTCATAGCGATTCTGGTAGCCGAACACTGCAATCGTGTCTACGCCGGTGCGATTGTGCCGTACCTCGCCGTTCTCGAGTATATGCCGTAAGAGATCCAAGTATTGCCGTACCATACACCACACCACCTAGCCGACCCCTGAACAAGCTCCCTTTTATGGTTTTATCGGCTTGGATGTGGAGGCGGGCGCATCGTCACCAGGATATCCGATATCCGGATGGTAGAGAAAACAACCGTGGTTCAAAGCGTCTTGCGCAGCGCGCGAATGGCCCGTTCCGTATCGCGCTTGGGATTCGCCTGGTACAGCACGGTGAGGTGCATGAGCGACTGGTTCATCAGCTGCAGGTACAGATTGATCTTCATCGTGAGGAACATGACTGCCAGGAACGCCAAACCGGTCCCCACAAGCGAGCTCCCAAGCTCGATGAACTCGACGAGGAAGTGCAGAAACGGGATGACCTGCAGGACGTTCACGACGATACTCGCATACAAGACCGCGCTAAACAGCAACCGGATCGTGAGCAGGCGCTGCGCGCGCGCCGCGTACCGCTCGAACTTGCGGCAGAAGAAAGACGCCTCATCGCGTTCGCGTGGCGTGCGCTGGGAGAGCCCGCCACGGATCGCGTCATAGTGGAGCTGCGCGCGTGAGACGCGGTTCACATTGAAACGTTTGAGCGCACGTTCCCACCAGGGCAATCGTTCGGCCATTTCGATGGATTGGACGATGGGTGGCGTATATAAAAGATACGGCACCGGTTCCGCCAGGTTTTTAATTCCTGGGCCACCCCCTGCCCAGATGGCTGATGTCGATGTCTTTGGCGCGTTCACGTTCACGCCTGACGACCTCGACCTGTTGCGCAATCATATCGCGCACGGCCCCGCCGGCGTGCCGAAATCGACGGTGTTGCGTGAGCTTCTTGCCGCATCGTACCTGACGAACGAGCTCTATGCAATCACGCCGGCCGATAAGATAGTGAGTCACGACTCCATCGACGACCTCCGTGATGTGTACTTCCGCCGCGAGTCGGCGGTGCGCGTTCGCGAGCAGCTCGAGCGGACGACCGCGCGCCAGTACCGGGTCGACCCGGTGATGGTCTCGACGTTCCTGCGTGGCACGCGCGGTCCGCGTGGTGCTGGCCTGCTGTACTTGCTGGTCGATGAGCTGCAGTCTGGGTCTCCAGGACTCTGAAACAGCCGCCGTACACAACTTTTATAAAACGCCCTGGAGCCCGCCGTCGTATATGGTGGCTGAGAAGCATCGGCGACTCCTGCGGGAGCGGCGCACACGATTGCTCGATGCGACTCGCGCTCCGAGCGAGATGGCGCCGCGCGAGACCGGCAAACGATCGCTCTTCGATCGCATCTACCGCGACCACTACACGGCGCTGTTCCTCATCACGATCGGACTGCTGTTGTTCTCGCTCATCACCATCGGCGTGACGTACGCGCGCACAGGCGATGTCATCCACAAGGGGGTCTCGCTCTCCGGCGGCATGACGATCACGATCGCATCGGATCGGACGCCGTTCGACACGGATGCGCTCGGCGCTGAGCTCCAAGCAGCGTTCCCGCAAGCGGATATCGTCGTGCGCGAGACCAGCGACCTCGCGCGACAGGTCGGCATCACGATCGAGGCGGCGACGGGCCAGAACACCCCTGAAGAGCTTTCCGCGCTCGAGACCGGCATCCTCGATCTCATCGCGCGTCAAGCGCCCGACGTCCGCTCGCGTGCGAGCACCGAGACCGTCGGTCCCGCGCTTGGGGATTCCTTCTTCCGGCAGACCGCGAAGGCCGTGCTTGTCGCGTTCACGCTCATGGGCCTTGTCGTGTTCCTGTACTTCGGGGACCGGGTATCGCACAAGGTCCTCGTCACGCTGCTCACCTGCATTGAGGCGGTGTTCTTGTGGAATGCCGGCAGCGTGTTCTTCCTCATCCTCGCTCTCCTTGGTGGCGCAGCGCTGATCTGGTGCTATGTGAACTGGAGCATCCCGAGCGCGGCGGTCATCCTCGCTGCTGTGAGCACCATCCTCTTCACGATCGCGGTCGTGGACCTCATGGGCATGCGCATCAGCACCGCCGGCATCGCGGCATTCCTCATGCTCATCGGGTACTCGGTCGACACGGACATCCTCCTGTCCAATCGCGTGCTCAAGCGCGATGAGGGCACCGTGTACAGCCGCATCACGAGCACGATCAAGACCGGCGTGACCATGACTGGCACGACCATGGCCGCGTCGCTTGTTGCGCTCATCTTCACCCAATCTGCTGTGATCCGCGAGATCATGACCATCATCTGCATCGGTCTCGTCGCGGATGTGCTCTTCACCTGGATCCAGAACGCGGGCATCCTGCGCCTATGGCTTGCGCGCAAGCGGGGTGCGCAATGAATGCCCGTTGGCGCCGGGCGCTGATGAACTGGCGCGTGTGGCTGCTCATCATCGTCCTGGTCCTCTCGATCGTCGCGATCCACCCGCGTTTTGGCGCGCAAGGCGCGGCGATCCGCTCGATCGCCAAAGACAGCCCTGCCGCGATGGCGAACTTCGCCGCGCCCGCCGGGAACATCCGCCCGGTGGATCGTGAGCTCATCTCGGCCGTGAATTCCGTGCCGGTCACGGATGCGCTCGGGTTCTACGGCCTGGTCGATGCGACACCGCCCCAAGAGGTGCTCATCATCCAGACGAACAAGGGCACGTACGTGGTGCCGCCGCGGGTGCGCACATACAACGAGACCGACGCGCGCAACCGCACGATCGAACGCAACGAGACCGTCCCCTTGGGGATCTCGGTCACGGACGCGCCGGTGAACAACCTCCGGCTTGGTCTCGATCTCTCCGGCGGCACGCGCGTCGTGCTCAAGCCGGCCGAGCGCATCAGCCAGGATGACCTGGACCTCATCGTCTCGCATATCACCCAGCGCCTGAACGTGTACGGCTTGTCGGATATCATCGTGCGCACCGCGCGCGACCTCCAAGGGGATGATTTCATCATCGTCGAGATCGCTGGCGCGGACAAGGACGAGGTGCAGCAGCTGCTCGCGAGCCAAGGAAAGTTCGAGGGCCGTGTCGGGAACACGACCGTGTTCCGCGGCGGGCAGGACATCACGTTCGTGTGCCGCTCGCCCGATTGCATGGGACCGCGCAACGGCCAGTGCACGCAAGTCGAGGGCGGTTGGCAATGCCTGTTCGCGTTTGGCATCACGCTCTCTCCCGAAGCCGCGCAGCGCCAGGCGGATGCGACACGGGATCTCCCGGTGAACGCGGACGTCGGTGGCGCGTACCTCTCGCAGCCGCTCGACCTGTACCTCGATGACGAGCTGGTGAACTCGTTGCAGATCAGCGCCGATCTCAAGGGCCGTGCCGTGACGCAGATCGAGATCAGCGGCGCCGGTTCAGGCACGACCGTCGAGTCCGCGCGTGTCGATGCGGGAGCGAACCTCAAGCAGCTCCAGACCGTCCTCATCACCGGCAGCCTGCCGGTCAAGCTCGAGGTCGTCAAGACCGATGGGATCTCGCCCGCGATCGGCGCGGAGTTCGTCAAGAACGCGCTCCTCTTGGGCCTGCTCTCTATCCTCTCAGTCGTGATCGTGCTCGTCATCCGCTACCGCGAGCCGCTCATCTCCATCCCGATCATCATCACCATGCTCTCGGAGATCACGATCGTCCTCGGGTTCGCCGGACTGACGGGATGGAACCTGGATCTCGCCGCGATCGCGGCGATCGTCATCGCGATCGGCAGCGGCGTGGATGACCAGATCGTCATGATCGACGAGACGCTCAACGACCAGCTTGGCCGAGAACGCCAGCGCTCGTGGCGCGAACGCATCCGCATGGCATTCCTGATCGTGCTCGCGTCGTTCTTCACGCTCGCTGCGGCAATGGTGCCGCTGTTCTTCGCCGGTGCAGGGCTCCTGCGCGGGTTCGCGGTCACGACCCTGGTCGGGATCACCGCCGGCGTGCTCATCACGCGGCCGGCGTTCGCCCACATCCTCGAGGTGATCATCCGCAAGGAAGAGGAGTAGGTTTAAAAACCGATTCCGTTCTCCACTCGTGAACTACGGACCCGTGGTTTAGTGGTATAACGCTGCCTTGACGTGGCGGAAGTCCTCGGTTCGAATCCGGGCGGGTCCATGCCTCTTTTTCTTGCTGATGCGAACGCGCGGTCACTCGCGTTCCCGTGATCGGTTCGCTTTGTGCCGGATGCTTCGGGCAGGTCACAGCACCTGGATGAGATACGCGCCAATACCGACGATGGCGCCCGCACCAATGCCGATGCCTACCGTCGTTCCCGTATACGCGCGTTGATCGATGTCGACCTTAGACTCCGGAAACGCGAGGAGATAGCTCTCGACCGCCAGATCGACCGCGTGTCTCGCGAGCTTCTTGGGTTTGAGCGCTTTCTTGTCCGTGGGTTGCTCACGTTGTGCTGCGATGCCCGCAAGCTCCGTGACGTTCGCGATGCATTGCTCGATGTCTTGCGTGAGCTTACGCATCTGGCTTGCGATGCCCGAGCAGCGGTCCTTGAGATCGTTCGCGAACTGATACTGTTGCGGTCCGCTGTGCGATTGCGATCCCGTGTTGTAGTGGTAGCGGTGCTGCGCTTGCGTGAGCGAACTCGTGCCGGCTTGCGTTGTCGCGACGAGCTCCTCGAGGGCGCTTCTGATCGTCGGCAGCACCACTGCCGCCGATGCGTTCTTGTTCCACTCATTGCAGAGCTCATGCGCCTGCTCCTGGGTAACGGTCGCCTTGGGGGATTCAAGAATGGTCGAACGGATGCGTTCCTTGTCCTGGTCACTCGGGATCTCATCGATCTCGGCAACATGAAGCTCCGGGAACGCTGTTGGCGCATACGTGCTGGCGATGGCGGCGAGGTGCTCGGCTGCCTCTTTCGCGCTGTCCTGATGGAAGGTGAAATAGTGGTCCGTGCTGTCGTACACGCTTCGGGTCTTGAATGATTTGGAACTGAAATCGTAATACGATTCGATGCGGTAGTTGTCTTCGCTCTCGTACTCCCATACCGCGTCCAGGATCTCCGCAGCCCGCTGCGCATCCTCGCCAAGCGCGATTTGCGGTGCGATCTGCTCGAACAGCCTGCTCGCGCTATCCTTCGCCTGCTGCGCGTATCTACGCAACGGGCTCATGTGCAGGCGTTCGCGGAACGTGGAGAACTTCCCGCCGTACGCTTGCGATTGGTTCCACGCGTCCGTCACGATCATCACGATATCGTTGATGCTGCGGTAGACCGTTGCCGCGTCGCTCTCGCCCGCGTCGGGGAGATTGTTCGTGGGTAGGACGGGGAGGATCCTTGATGCTCTCGATTGCACGAAAGAGGTTGTGCCTGCGGCGAGGGCGCCGGCAAGCACTCCCAATCCGATGCTCAGGCCTCCGGGAGTCTGGAGCTGGTGGTGTGCTTGCTCGTACGCGGTCTGCATACGTTGCTGGATATCGGTGATGCGTTCGAAGTTCATCACGGGGCGTGGAGTCCCGCACGATTTATAAGGATTGGGCCTTACCTACCACTCGTGGATGACTACTACTCGCAGATCGCGCCCGGGTACGACGAGCTGCACGGTCGCGAGCAGGACGCGAAACTGCGCGAGCTGCTCGCACGCGTCGACCTGCGCGCGGGCGCGACTGTCCTCGATGTCGGGTGCGCCACGGGCCGTTCGATCGCGTTCTTCCCCGATGCGCATTGGCACGGGGTGGAACCGAGCGCGGGATTGATCGCGCACGCGGCACCTGACGCGCGCTCGCGCATCATCCGCGCGTCGGCCGAAGACCTCCCATTCGGGGAGGCGGCGTTCGATGCGGTGGTGTGCGTGACGGTCCTGCAGAACGTCACGGACGCGGCGCGCGCGCTCGATGAGCTGCGTCGCGTGCTCAAGCCGCGCGGGGTCCTGCTCTTGTCGTTCTTGCGCAAGGCCGCGCGGCGTGAGGAGCTTGACGGGCTGGTGCGCGTTCGGTTCGCTGTGCGCGACGCGTGGGAGTTCGCGCAGGACGCGTGCTACGTGTGTGCGCGTGAGGGGTAGACTCGTCCCGTCGCAACCTATTTAAGGGCGAGGCCCGGGCGTCCCGCCATGATCCGTCCGTCCGAGGAGGGTTTCGAGCCGGGGAAGTACCTCTCGATGCTCGTACGGTCGTACACGCCCAACCAGTACGGGAAGCTCCTGGAGGGGCGGTTGCGCACGTTCCTCGCGTTCTTCGGTGTCATGCTCGCCGTGACTGCACTGCTCTTCTCCATCCTCACGCTCGCGATGACGGTGCGTTACATCGCCGGTTTGCCGGACACGCTCGCACCGGTCCATGAGCTACAGTTCTCCGGCACGGTCGTCGCTGATGCGCCGGTACGTCTGTTGGACCGGCCAAGCGTGGTCCTGGATGCGACCACCAACGGCTCTGCCTCCGCAGTCTCACCGCAGCCAGACCTGCTGTTCACGCTGGGCGGCGTATCGTATCCGCGGTACCTCTACGCTGGCGAGTCATTCATCGCATGGGATGACCTGCGCGACCTCAAGCAGGAATCCGCCCTCCGTGATCGGCTCCTGGGAGGCATCTTGCTGTTTCTTGCACCAAGCATCATCTTCTGGGGTCTCGTGTACTTCCTCGGCCGCATCCTGTTGCTGTCGCTGCTCCTGCTGATCCTCGGGTACTGGTTGCCACGCATCTTCAAGAGTCGCATCAGCGGGAAGGAGAACCTCAAGCTCCTGCTGCTGACGCTTCCAAGCGCGCTTTTGGTGGGTGTTGGATTCGCGCCGCTCGCGCCGCAACTGCTCTTTTGGTGGGGTGTCGGTCTCACGATCGCGTTCTATGCGCTCGGTGTGGCGATGATCAGCGAGCGCGTCATGGGCGATTGGACCAAGCGTGAACCGAAGCATCCGCGATGAGTGTGCGTTTCGGCAGTATCCCCGTCGACCGGAAAGCATAAGAACCTCCTGAACGCCAACGCAGGATCACCATGGGATTCGACCCGAGCACGATCAAGCGGCCAGAGCTCAAACCGGACCTGTCCGGTCCCAACGCGGCCCGCGATGCGCGCGTCATCGCTCTTGCGCAGGAGCTGCACCGCCGCGGTGTGACTGTCTCCTTGGCGGATGCGAAACGCATTGCCGAAGGGATGGTGGATGTCGAACGCAAGGTGATCGATGAGGGTTCGCGCCGGTCTGCTGGCGCACGATCGCCTCTTGCGGATGAGCGCACCCGTGCCCAGACCTCCGATCCGATCTTCCGTTCCGCAGGTGTCGCGCCTCCAGTGAGTGCGCCATCCGCTGCCGTCACGCAAGGCACGGTCCCCGTCTTGCCGCTCGCGCCAGATTTCGCGCGGTTCGTCGATCGCACCGCCGGCGCGTCGGCGCCTCGCACGGTTGCGGCAGGTGTCGCGCAAGCGCCATCGGCAAGGCCCGCCGCGCCTGCGGCGACCACATCTGCCGGGCCCGCACGAGATACCGCTTACGGCATGAATTCGCCGTCGCCGAAATCCGGCCCTGCCGTGTACGGGCGCAATGAGGAGTATCACGCGGCGAACGTGCCGCACGTGAGCGCGCGCAAGCAGACGTTCTTTGAGGATGCGCCGCCGTTGTCGCAATTGCGTGGTTTCCAGCAGGCCGGTGGCGTTCCGGAAGCGTTGAAGTTCCGTGGCTTCCAAGGTACGGAACAGGCACGGCCGACACCGCGACCGGAACCGGTCGCGGTTCCCGCTCCTGCGCCGGCGGCTGTCTCGCAACCCGCTCCCGCGTTCACGTCAGATGCTGTTGCGGATGTGGATCCTGCTCCTTCGCCGGTGTCGGAGCCCTTGCCGGTGCCGGATGCGGCCCCGGTGCCTGAACCGCAAGTGATGCTGGCGCCGGAACCTGATCCGGCACCTGTGCCGCTGCCGCCTAAGGAGTCTCCGAAGGAGGACCTCGCGAAGCAGCACGGGGTCGACATCTTCCAGATGTTCAAGACGAAGAAGTAGCTTCCGCCTCGGGCGCGTGTCGTCGAGAGCGAAAGGTTTATATATAAAGTAGGCACTTCATAGTAGTAACAGGGGGTTTCCAGATGCACGTCACGCTCAAGCGCGCTTTGCTCATCGCGTTCGCGATCCTTGCCTTCCCGCTTCTTGTGGGTTCGGCATTTGCGAGCGGCTACGATGATGACCAATACGCGTACCGCTCCTGGCCGATCTACCGCGCGGGCTCGTACTACGGCACGTACGCGTACGGCTACAGCGGCTGGGACTACCACCGCATCTACTACCGCTACCACTACCCGTACAGCACGAGCGTGTATGGCAATGGGTATGGCTACGACTACAACGGATACGGCGGATACGGGCGCAACACCCGCTACCTCCCATATGGATGGTCGCGTTGGCAGTACGCGTACCCCGTGAACCCAGGCTACGTGGGCTACCCGACGGGCGGCTACTACTGGTGATCGGAAGGCCCTATGGTCCGTCTCACCCCGCTCCAGACGCTTGACGTCGTTCTCGTCCCGACCTCATACCTCCGTTATGGCGCCGCCGCGTTGCGGGTCGAGGAGCGCAAGATGGCCGACACGTTCGGCGTGCAACCGTTCAGCAAGGGCGAACGCCGCATGCTCGGCGCGTTCACGGTCGCGCTCGAGATCGCGCGTGTGGGGCTATACGCCTCCATCGGCGCGGGATACTTCTCGTAGAGATCCGCGTCATTGCTTGTAGTGCATGCGGTTGAGGAAATCACGCGCGACACCGAGCTCCTCGCGCAGCTTGTCGCTTTGGAGCTGGTACGTCGCGGCGCGCTCGACCTGCTCTTTCGCCGCGCGATAGCGCTCCTCATCCTCGCGCGACCACTCGCTTGTGCGATACAGCCGGTCGAGATCGGACGCGGCGGTCTCAAGCGAACGGTACAGCGGGTTCGCGCCGTCGCGCGCTTGCCCGGGCGGCTCGTACGGCTTGTCTGTCCGGTACTGGCCGCCTTCGGTGGCGCTGGCCGCCTGCTCTTTCGCGAGCCGGTCCTCAAGGGACTCCTCCTCCTTGACCGGTTCCTCCTTGCGCTCCTGGCGCTTCTTGAGCTCCAGCTCCTCTTGCTCCTCTTCGCTCTCGCTCTCCTCGATCAAACGCTCGGCGGCCGCGATATCCTCATCGGCCTTGCGTTTGGCCTCCTCCGCCTCCCGTTTGCGTTCCGCTTCGAGCGCCCGCAGGTACTTGATGCGCTCTTCAGCCGTGAGCTTGCGCAGCTGTTCGTCCGTGAGCCGGTGGAATGCCATACAGGACAGAAGAGCTGCGTGCGGAGATTATATGCGTATCGTCACACGCCAGGAGGTTGGCGCTCCACGACTGTGCGCAGCGCGTCGACGGCCTTGAGCGTCTCGGTGCAGTACGCGTCGTACTGCGTGCCGGTGACCTCCTTGATCTCCCGGTGCTGGATGGCCTTTTGTAGCTGGTAGAGCTCGTGCAGGATGCGCGGTACGCTCGCGGGGACAAGCCCCTTCTTGACGAGCGTCCGCTCGACGAGCGCCGCGACGTGCTCGGGACTGGGCGGGACCTCGCCGACGCTCATGAGCGCCGCGTGCGCGCTGTCGATGCCCGACCAGTACAGGTCCACGCACGCGCTCATGATGTGCTTGCGCGCGCTGCGCAGCGTGTTCGCCGGCCGAGCGTAGTACGTCCAGATCGCCTCACGGCTCGGCCGGATGCGTCCTTGCTGCAAGAGCAGCTGCGCAGGACGGAAGAATCCGGTGTCGTGCAGGACCGCACCATCGCGCAGCATGTTGATCACGAC
>CAYNGK010000058.1:0-9752 GCA_964396935.1 uncultured Methanosarcinales archaeon
GCCGATGCCGGCGAGGTCCGCCTCGCGTTCATCGCGGACGATCAGCGGTATGCCGTCTATCGCTCGTTGCGACGCTCGCGCGGCACGGTCGTGCAGGATACCGGTTGGCTCGAGGTCGGCGGGCAGCGCGAGCCGCTCACGCCAAGCGAGCTGCGCGCACGGGTGTTCCAGATCCTCGGGTACCCGCTGCAGTTCCTTGCCAAGCAACGCAATCTCGTGTACCGCGCCACCGTGTACACGCCGCAAGAGGAGATGAAAGCGATCCTCAGCCAACCGCCAGAGGAGCGCGTGGAGACCGTACGGCGCTTGTTCGGGCTTGATGCGTACCGCACCGCGCGCGACAATGCGCAGCTCGTCGCGAAAACGCTCAAGGATCGCGAAGCGGGCGCGCAGGAGATGATCGCTCGCCTCGCCAGCGAGCGGCAGGCCGCACGTGAGCGTCTCGACGGCGCGCAAGCGCTCATCGCACAGGCGCAACGCTTGCGCGATGAGCGGACCGCGATCCTCGCGCGTCAGGCGCGCATCGAGCAGGAGCGCGCGCAGCTCGAGGAGGAGCGCGCGCAGCTCGTCGCTCGCCGCTCCGCCCAGGCGATGGCGCAGCGGCAGCGGGTGCTGTTGGAGCAGCAGGCACGCGAACACGAGCGCGTGATCGGCATCAGGCGGCAGACCGTCAACCAGACCCGTGAATCCCTCCAGGTGATCATGCGTCGCATGGAGGAGGCGTCGGGGGATGGCACGGATGCGGTGGCGTGGCGTACGCGCCAGGATGCTGCCAACGCCGAGATCGAGCGGGCGCGCCAGGAGGAGGGGAAACTGCGCCACATCATCACGGAATGCGCGCACGGACCAGCCGTCGATGCCGGCACCCCGTGCCCGACATGCCAGCAGATCGTGAGCGCGACGCATCTGGAGGGGGTGCGTACCGCGCTCGTCGCGAAAGGACAGGCCGCTCAAGCGCGTCTCGCGCGTGTGCACGCGCGTCTCGCAGGCGCGCAGGCCGCGGCGGATGCCGCACGTGCCGCGCTCGAGCGGCTTGCCACACGTGCAGAGCTCAGTGCGCGCGCGCAGCTGCTTGAGTCATCGATCAGCACTGCGCACGCCGAAGCGCAGCAGCACGAAGCGGATCTCGCGCGTGTGCGCACGGAGCTTGCGGGATTGCCGCTGGTAGCGACGGATGCGACGCTTGATGAGCGTTCACGCGCGATCACGACGGCGCTCGAGCACACCGTCGCGACCGCGCGCACGATTGCTGAGACCTTGCTTGGCATCGAGCGTTCGCTCTCCCGTGTCGAGACGGAGCAGGATGCGCTTGTCGCGCATCGGGAACGGGCAATAGCGCTTGATGCGCAGATCGCGCAACGCACCGCGCATGCGGCCGCGGATGCCGAGGTGCGCTCGTGGCTCCTGCAGCGGTTCTCGCCCGTCACGGAGGCGATCGAACGGCGCGTGCTCGCTGCCGTGCATGGCGCGCTTGACGCGTCGTTCCGGTCGCTCGTCGCGCAGCTATTGGAGGATGGGGCGGTGGAGGCGCGCATCGATGCGACGTTCACGCCCATCGTCGCGCAGGATGGCTACGAGACAGAGGTCGCGTTCCTCTCGGGCGGCGAGCGCACGGCGGTGGCCTTGGCATACCGTCTTGCTCTCGTGCGCGCGGTGCGTGCGCTCTTGCCGCATGTGGCGACCGCCGGGGTCGTGCTCTTGGACGAACCGACCGACGGGTTCTCACGCGAGCAGCTCGAGCGCGTGACGGATGTGCTGCGCGGCATCGGCGCTGAGCAGTTGCTCATCGTGAGCCACGAGCAGATGCTCGAGGGGTTCGTGGACCGCATCGTACGCGTCACGCGCGAGCCTGACGGGAGCAGGGTCCCGGCGCTCGCGGAAAGCTTATAAACGGCCGTCGGGTCCGCGTCCGCATACCAATAGGGGGCTGTGGTCTAGCCTGGTATGATACACGATTGGGGTTCGTGTGATCGGGGGTTCGAATCCTCCCAGCCCCGCTTTTTCCGCTCTTGCCTGTGCTTGCGTTGCGTCAGCACCAGAATCTGAAAAATAACTACGGACAAGTAGTTACAAATGAAAAGATTTATAAACTTCCTCGTCTGAACTCCCCACGAGAAACTGTATGAACCTCAGACGCGCATGGCGGCAGACGAGTACTGCGATCCTCACGGCATTCGCAGTGACGCACGGCATACTGGCCGTACGCAACGGCATCGCCGAATCTGCGCAGCAACACACGCCTACGCGCGTCGCGTTCGCGCAAGAGTACGGCTTCCCCCTCAAAGGGATCGATACAGAAGAGGATGGCGATGCGAAATTTGCGCAATTGGGCGTAGTGACCGCACGCGAGTGCGCGGAACGACCGCTTACGGTCGCTGCAGTGCGGTTCCAGCCCACACAGTACAGCCGCCAGACGATCGCGGACCAGCTCGAGACACTCATCACGACGGGATACAGCGGCCAATGGAACCCGCTGACGCACACCATGACATTGATGAATGATGCGCACATCTGGTCAACAGGCCATCACGAGTACAAGCACGCGATCACGTTCGAGATTATCAGGGAGCATCCTGAGTTCAAGACACAGTGGAAACGTCTCGCAATCGACGATGCCGGCGAGAGCATGTACCGGGCCGGTGCGGGTAAACTCAAGCGCCTGCGCGGCATCAGCGAGCTCGTGGTCGAGGACCGCATCCCCACCGATATGCTGCGCGAACGCGGTTTCGTCTCGGAGTACGCGATGACAGACTTCTACGAGGACACCGCGGAGCTTGGCGAATGGGCGGCGCAAGAAGCGTATTCAGGCGGGAGCATCACCACGACCGCAAGGTACGTGCTCCAACACCCTGAGGCCGCAATCACGCGCAAGACCGAACTTGCCGAGCAATACGGGCTGATCCCCGCACATTTCTTGGAGTACCTCTCCCTCAAGCAAGAGTATTTCGACACGTCGACTCCGCGCCACGGGGGAACCCTCTGGCCCAGACTAGAGGATGGGGACCCGCAAGCCGTGGCAGCGAAGCAGTTCCTTGAGGACTCACGGCGTTTCATCGCGACGCATGCGAATAGCTCGCTCGTCGCGGAAGTGCAGGTGATGCGTTCGTTCGTGTATGAGACCAACGTGTGGCGCGGCGAGCCGTGGGCGACACAGGCAGACATCGTGCGCGAACGCTTCGCTGCGATGACCGCACCGCTCGTCGCTGACTCCTATGTGTCGCTGCTCGGTCATCTCAGCAGACAGGCATCGACCGCATACGGCGATGAACGCATCGCGCAAGTGTTCGACATCGCGCAACGAGAGTATTGGCGCAGGTTCAACGCCGGCGATGTGCGCCTTGCGCGCAATGGGGTCAACGATGTCCTCGCGGCACAAGGTGCCCTCGCTTGGATGGCGCATGCCAGCTCTGGCGACGTGATTCCTGTGCTGCCAAAGAGCACATCTATCGAATATCCCTGGTAGCGGGCCGAACGCCACAGCATTCAGCTGACGGAGGGCGTGGTGCGACACCCACAATAGTGTAAAATATACACAAACTATATATATTTGAATGCACACCCACTCCCAAAGGTGATCACATGACCCACACGAACATCGCCATCATCGGAGGCGGGGCCGTCGGCACCGCGCTCGCGTACAGCCTCGCGCGCTACAGCGACATCCCGCAGATCACGCTCATCGAGAAAGAGCCCTGGTGGGGTATGGTCACGAGCAGCCCTTGGAGCAACGCGCAGACGTGCCACCGTGGCCGCATCGAGAGCAACTACGGCGAGCACAAGACCGAATGGCTCAAGATGGCAGGCGGGTGGATCGAAGGGTACGTCGAGCGCCATAGCGGCCTCGCGAAGATGACGCGCCAGACCCTCCTTGCGGTCGGTGACGAGGTCCCGACGCTGCGTGCGCGCTACGCATGGGAGCACAAGCTCTTCCCCGACGTCGAGCTCTACGAACGCGACGCGATCGCTAGCATCGAACCGGCCGTCATGGAAGGGCGCGACCCTGACCAGCAGGTGCTCGCGATCTCAAGTCCCAACGGGTACACCGTCGACTACGGCAAGCTCGCCGCGAGCTTCATCGAAGAGGCGGACGGCAGGCTCGAGACGATCCTCAAGAAGGAGGTGACCGCCATCGAGCGCGCCGGTGACGGATACCTGATCCGGATGGGTGATGAGACGATCACCGCTGACTACCTGGTCGTCGCGGCAGGCACGCACAGCCTCCCGTTCGCGCACAGCCTAGGCGTCGCGACGAACCTCATCGAATTGCCCGTTGCTGGCGGGTTCTTCTACACGCCACGCATGCTCAACGGCAAGGTGTACACGATGCAGATCGAAGGGTTGCCGTTCGCCGCCGTGCACGGCGACCCGGACATCGCACGACCAGACCGTGACCGGTACGGACCGACCGCGATCGCGCTGCCCATCCTGGACCGCAAAATCGACACGCCAGCCGAGTACTGGGCGAGCGTCAACGAGTTCCTGCGCATGATCGCCACACCGGACAAGGACTTCATCGGGAGCATGCGCACCGCAATGGGCATCCTCTTCCAAGAGCCCGTGCGCAGCTTCATGGCAAAGAACCTCCTGTATCTCGGCCCCGGCAAGCGCAGAGCGTTCCTCCCCTCCATCCGCAAGGTCGTCCCCACGATGCGCCTGAAGGATGTCGAGGTCGCGAAAGACGACTTCGGCGATATGGTCGGGGGCATCCGACCCCAAGTGGTGGATCGCCATACGAAGGAGATGCTCATGGGCGACGTGACGATCAAAGCGCCGCGCGCGCGATTCAAGGTGACGCCCAGTCCTGGCGCGACCGCTTGCCTGGAGAACGCGCGCGACGATGGACCGGAGATTGCCCAGGAACTAGGCTACACGTTCGACATGGACGCGTGGACGGCCGCGCACACGCCATCACGCTAACTACCGTCGACACAAGATAGCGCTCAACAGGTCGTTGCTGGACCGTCGAGGAACGCGCGGATGCGCGTGAACGCGTCGCGGATGGTCTTGACATCCGCGCTGCCGTAGCTGATGCGTACGCTCGTCGCGCCCGACGCGCCAAAACCCGTGCCGGGCACGACCGAGACACCGGTCGCGCGCAGCAGATCCTGCGCGAACCCACGCGCTTCTGCCCGCACATCAGGGAACGCGTAGAACGCGCCATCGAGCGGCGCGTGCGTCCAGCCGTAGCGGTTGCGCATCACATCGAGCTCCAAGAGCGTCGCATCCCTGCGGGCGTGGAGCTCCTCACGCATGCCAGGCAGCGGCACGTTCCCGGTCTCGAACAGCGCCCACAGGAAGTACTGGCCAATAGTTGATGGCGCACCGATCGCGCCGCGGTCCGTGCGTTCGACCGCACGGATCACGTGCGGCGGCGCGTAGATCGCGCCCAAGCGCGCACCAGTCGAGGCGCATTTCTTGCTGAAGCTGTCCACCACGACCGTGCGCTCGGGTATGAGCGTGGCGATCGACGCTTGCGCACCCGTGTACGTGAGATCACGGTACACGCCATCCTCGATCACGGTCAGACCGTGCGCTTGCGCGATGCGCGCGAGCGCCTCCAGGTGCGCTGGGCGCAGCATGCGCCCCGTGGGATTCTCAGGGCTGTTGACGACGATCGCACGCGTACGTGGCGTGATCGCTGCGCGGATGCGCTCCGTATCGATATCATCGCCCGTGAGATAGGGGATGCTGATGGGCACAGCAGCGGCGTTGCGCGCGCAGGTCGCGTACACCGCCCACATCGGATCGGGCAGGATGAGCTCATCGCCGGGATCGCAGAGGATCGTGCAGAGGTTGTCGAGCGCGTGGCACCCGCTATCCTGGTACGCGACCTGTTCCGACGAGGTGATGTGCGCAAGCCACGTCGCCGCGTGATCGCGCAGGAGCGCACGCGTCTTCGCGAGACCGCTCATCGGGCTGTACTCATTGGGGTGCGTCGCGAGGATGCGCGCGTACGCTTCGAACACCGTTGCGGGCGGGCGGAACGCGGGCTGGCCGATATGCAAGGCGATCACGTCGCGACCGTGTGCGCGCAGCTCGGTTGCGAGTGCTTGAGCGCGCTTGATATCATCGATCCCCTCATCGCCAGCGTACCGGTGCGCGATACGGATGTTCGCAGATGTCATCTGACCGCCTGGCTCGCGTGTCAGGCATAAAAAAGCTCCGTCTTTCACCGACCACAATGCTTAAATAGCCTCTCTCCTGGTGGCGGCAGGTGGTGGTTCGCGTGCGGCATCATGCTCTCATTGTCATTCTGGCGGCAATCCTGCTCCTGCCGAGCTTCGTCGTTGCGGCGTCGTTTGGCGTGACCGTGACACCGGTGGATGACACGGTCGATCGCGGCGAGAGCGCGAGGTACCAGATCGCGATCAGCAACTTCGGCGATCAGGACGCGCAATTCCAGGTCTACACGATCGACCCCACCTGGTCGGTGAAGGTCGTGCCGCTTGGCCCGCTCGTGCCCGCGCAATCGCAAGGCACGTTCGAGATCTCCCTCCGCCCATCGACACAAGCGCCGTACGGCGCGCAAGGCGTCCCCGTCACGTTCAAGGACCTCACATCCGGCACGCTCATCAAGCGTGACGTGGTCGTGACGCTGCGCGGCGGCGGGAATCCCGGCCTGGAGTACGAGCCGACGGTCGCGCTCGATGTCGTGCTCCCCTACGATGTGGATCCGCGCGAGCAGGTGCCGCTGCGCCTGAACCTGCGTAACCGCAATGCGCTCAACATCACGAACCTCACGTTGCGCATCAGCTCACCGCAATTCCAGACCGAGCTCTCGCTCGCCCTCCCGTCGCTGTCCGAACGCACGGTGGACATCCCCGGCATCCGGATCGATCCGCGCACCTCCCCAGGCGAGCAGGATGTGAGCGTGCGCGCGACCTACCGCGGTGAGACGGTCGCGCAGCTCGAGAAGAACTACCGCATCTCCTCCTACAGCGCCATCCTCGAACAGGTCGATGAGCGCTCGTTCGCGTTCAAGACCGTGCGCACCGTGCGCGTCACGAACGACGGGAACGTGCAGAACACGGCGGTCGTGAGCGTCCCGACCTCCTTGCTCAAGTCCCTCTTCATCAATTCCGCGACCGCATACGAACGCGAGATCATCGATGGGCGTCGCGCGCTCGTGTGGCGTGTCCCGCTCTCCGCTGGCGAATCACGCGAGGTCGAGTTCACGGAGAACTACCGCGTGCTCGTGCTGCTCGCGCTGGTCCTCATCCTGTGCGCGGTCGGGTACGTGTTCCTGCGCAGCCCTATCGTCGTGATGAAGGAAGCCGTCGGCCTCGCGAGGCAGGATAGCGTATCGCAGGTGAAGGTACGCCTGTTCATCAAGAACCGCTCCTCACGCATCATCCAAGGCATCAGCGTGACCGATCGCGTGCCGAGTATCGCCGATGTGGTGCGCGCAGACACGCCAGGCAGCATCAGCCCCTCGAAGATCGCGACGAGCGAGAAGGGCGGCACCTTGCTGCGTTGGGATCTCGAGGTGCTCGAGCCGTACGAGGAGCGCGTGGTCACGTACGTCGCCCGCTCGAAGCTCAAGATCATCGGACGCATGTCCTTGCCGGTCGCGAAGACCCGCTACACCGTCAATGGGAAGGAGCGCGTCATCCACTCGAACAACATCGAGATCGTCGAGCGCTTCCGTGACCGGTAAGCGAGCGACCGGGTTCTTCCTCCGCACCTGCGCGTTCTCTTCCCATCCGCATACGTAACGTATTTGAAGCGGATGCGCACCCCTCACGGGATGGATGCGCCCAACGCCTCAGACCCGCGACGGTTCCGTCTCACGTATCTTATGCGCGAGCTCATACGCGACGGCGTGAGCGCGCAGGACGCGCGCGAGATCGCCTTGTACCAGAGCGTCGAGGAACCGGTCGTGCCGGTCCGGCAAGCCAGCCTGTACGTGGAGCTGCGCAAGATGGGCACGTGGCCTCTCGTGCGTATCGCGCTTGGCGAGGCGGGTGTGGATACGCGTATCCGCGTCGAGAACGGCGCCCCCGTCGCGGATGTGCCGACAGTCGAGCAGTTGTACACGCTCTACACGCAGTCGTTCTTGCCGACGCTGCACGAGACGCCGGCCGACCCGCTCGTGCCGGATCTCGCATACGCGTTGCACGATTCTCTGGAGAACCGCGTCGGTGCCGGTGTCGCGCCTGGGCGCGAGGAGCTCCTCGCGGAGTACCTCCTGCAATCGATGGATGCCTTGTACGGCTTGATCGGATTCTCTCGCTAGATGAGGAATTGCCCGTCGCGGTAGATCACGCGCTCGGTGCCGTCTTTCAATGTCGCGGTCACGGTGCGCGGGCTCGTCGCGACGATGTCCGTGTGCACGGCCGATTCGTTGTAGCCTAAGCGCGCCCATTCCTCTTTGGGGACCTTGCTCGCGTCGCCAGGGTAGCTGTCGCGGTACGCGTTGCCGAACGCGACGTGCGTGTTCCCGTGCGGCCCGCCCACGTTCTCGTCAAACAGGGTCTCGCCCATGAATTTCGTGATGCGGCTCATACGGCCGTCCGTGAGGCTGAACTCCCCGAGCTTGTCTGCGTGCTCGACCGCGATCATACTGCGCAGGACATCCTCTCCTTCTTGCGCGCTCACCTTGACGGCACGGCCGTCCTGGAACTCCGCGTACACCCCTTTGATGAGGGTGCCGTAGCGGTAGAGCGGTTCGGTGAAGGTGATGTGGCCTTGGGTGCGGCGCCAGTCGGGGCTGATGAACACCTCGAAGCTCGGGATGTTGCGTCCCGTGCCGCCAAGCCACTGCCGGCCTTCGCCGATGCCGATGATGAGGTCCGTCCCTGGTGCTTCGATGCGTACCTGGTCGATCTGGAGCGCGTCCAGGCGTTCCTTGAGCCGGTTCGTCTCGGCCATAAGCTCGCGCCACTTCTGGACGGGATTCTCGTGGTCGAGGTAGCACGCCTTGATGATCTCGTCCCAGTACGCTTCTTGGGTGAGATTGACCTCCTTCGCCATCTGGGGCGTGCCCCACATCGCGAGGGTCCACGAGAACTTGCCCGCCGCTTCCTTGTCCCGGCGCCAATCCATCCACGGCTTGTACGCTTTCTGACTACGCTGCACTTTCTGCGGATCGATGCCCTTGAGCTCTTGCTTATCCGTCTCCGCGATGATGACGCACAGGTGGTCTATCTGGTCGACGAGCCCCTTGAGGTACGTGTCGGGAAAGAATTCGAGTTGGGTGTCGTTCGCTATCTCGTAGAACGGTCGCGCGATACCGTCGGGCGTGTACTGCGTGATCACGTTACCGCCTGCGCGCCATACCGCTTGCTGCAGTGCAGGAAGCATCGGCTTCGCGCATTCCGGTACGCGCACGAGAACGGTCTCTCCGGGCTTGATGCCGGTGCCGCCATTGAGCGCGCAATTGATGAGGAGATCCGCGTACTTCGCGATGATGTCCGCTGGCGGTTGGTAGGCAGTGGTCATAAGTGTGCCTTCGAGTTCGGAGTTGTTGTGACGCATCGGTTCGACCGCCCTCACCTCACGCTCGTCGATGAACGGGCCGCATTGAAAAACGTTGCCCCAAGATTTAAATACGACCTGGGGGTTCTCGTGCCTATCCCCCTGTAGCTCAACGGTAGAGCGCTCGGCTGTAGATAGTGCGGTGATCCCACGGACCTTTGGTTCGGTACATGATCCGCACTCAGCTGAACCCGGGAGGTTGCTGGTTCAAATCCGGCCGGGGGGATTTACCCATTCTTTCTCGTGACAAAATGTCGCGTTTTCCATATCCTGTC
>CAYNGK010000059.1:0-9740 GCA_964396935.1 uncultured Methanosarcinales archaeon
TCGAGCTTCGAGAACTGGCCGGCGCAGCCGGAGGCGTTCCAGCTCTTGGTCTCACCACGGAACGAGACGGATGCGCCGATCGCGTTCTCGACGACATCCTCGCCGATTTGCACATCGGCGATCGTGCGCTGCCCCTGGAGCGATGAGCGGGGGAGCCCGAGCATGAACGAAGTGCCGTCCAAAAGGTCGGGGGTCGCTTGCTTGCTGCCGAAGGCGGACACCTCGAGCCCTTTTGGCGTGGCGTAGAAAAGCCGCAAGTGACCCTGTGCCGTGTCATCGAGGAGGTAGTCGTGGAAATCACGCGTGCCGAACGCGCCTTCGACACCGAACCGACGAGAGCCGGTCTTGCCGTGCTCCCACAGGCCGTGCACGGCGTTCTCTGCGACCTCGCCGCCCGTTCGGGTGCGCACGGAGGCGGTGAATCGCTGGTTCTCGAACTCCTTGCCGATGCGCAGCGCGAGGCGCTGTTTCTCATCGCGGAAGGCGGGTGTTTCGGTCGCGTACGAGAAACCGAAATTCCAGCTGCCGATATCGAGCGAGAATGATGCCGTATCACGGTCCTCGCGCAGGAGATGATCGCTCCTGCCAAGCTCGATGCCGATCGCCGGAGCGGAGGTCGCGGGCGGGAAGTCCTGTGCGCGTGCCGTCGAGCCGAGCAATGCGCCGGCAGCGAGAGCGGTCGCGAGCGCTACGCGCTTGATGCGCGTCATGCGAGCACCTCTGCGGTGCGGATAGTGCGGTGAGAGGACTCGAGCGTGATGCGGAACATTGCTAACCCCCTATCGCCGTCTCGATATTCCGGGGCGATACCGGCTCACGATCTTTCGACGAGAGGAGTGGGAGTGCGGTTTTAAGGGTTACGACGGTTCTGATGGTGGTTTAAAGGGTGCGGTAGCGCCCGTAGGAGAATCCTTGTCCGTGGGCGCGCGCGAGATCAAACGCTACTTGCGCCGATCGGCGATGAGCACGGGCGTGCCTATCACTTCCAGGGTGTTTTTGTCCTTCCAGGCGCGCGTATAATGCGCTATCGCGTTCGCGCCGAGATCGAGCGCGGTGAGGAGGAGTGCCGTATCGGCGTGGATCTGCGCGCGCTGTTCCGGGATGCTATTGTGCCACAGCCTCCTGACGTATGAATGTCCGCTGGCAACGATGGGTTGACCGGGATGTCTCTCACCCATCAACGTGACGCTTGCACCGGTAGCGCGGCGGATATCCGCCAACGAGCTCTGATAGACGCGCATGCCCGCAACCGCCTTATCGATAGCTTTGAGGTTGTCATCGATGATGTTCGCATACGGCTCGGCCGCGCTCGCACCGATGGGGATGAGTCCAGTGACGCCCTGAGACGCGTAACTGAAGCGATCGAGGAATTTCGAAGAACGGCCGAGAACCACCAATGCATCCCCGGTCCTGCCGATGGCCAAGAGCTTCACGAACCGGTCCTTCGTGCTGTTCACGAACGCGATCTCCTCCAACGTGAGATCATGCGGCGCGAGCGGGAGATCAAGTAGATAGTTCGGCATACGGCACCTCATCGGCGGACAGGCGCTTGCGTCGGGAGTGCAGAGATTTTCGCGTCCGATATGCGGTTCTCGCACAGGACCACGACGATGTTGTGATCCTCGTAACGGTCAGAGAACGTCAAGAGGACATCCGCATCCCCATCCTTGTCAAGGTCCGCGACGGTGATGACTGGCGTGTATGTTTCGAACGTGCGCTCGATACCTACGTATCTCCCGAATTCTGTGAAGGAACAGGAGCCGTTCGTGTGCAGAAAATAGCTCCCTGGCGCGATCGGTGCCTGATTGGCAGGCGCCTGAGCCGACGGAGCGGCCGGTTGCTGTTTGGCCCTGCAGCCGTAAGCGATCGATGACGCGAGCAGGATCGACGCGAGGCCGAGATCGCGATATGCGCGGTTCATTTCTCCATCCTCACGGTACGATTCCCCGACTTCGGCATCTCGATGCCAGAGAGGTAGAAGCAGCCGGAGCCGCTGTATTCCTCTTTCTTGCCCCATTCCACGTCTGCTGTGAGGATGACGATCTGCTGATCCTCTTTCGCCTGGAGCAGCGTATTGGCGCGGTCGGCACCTGCGATGATGTTGCCGTACCTGTGGGCGAAACAGCGGTCCTGCTCGTCCTTCACGACGAGCAGTCCCCAATCGCTATTCGGGAGGACGTACGTGACCTGCGCGATACGCGTCTCGAAGCGCAATTGCGGCACGGCCTCCGCCGGAACCTTTTCGCTCTTGGATTCCGCGTGGATGAATGTCGGGAACGAGAGGAGTGCGCAAAGCGATGCGGCGGCAGCGAGCGACTTTGGAACAAGAGTTCGCGTCATGGGGAATCCTCCGATGGTGCGATGTAGCAGGTGCTGAGCGTCCCCATCTTGGCAGGAGTAAAGAGCCGTTCAAGTTCACCGCGCAATCTCGCGAAGACGATGCGTGTCTTGTGTTGTGCAGTATCCGCATCCTGCAGGAGAAGCCAGAGGGCATCGGGGTGCGGGTATGGCCGACCGCAATCCACGACACTGATCGCATAGATGCCTTCGCCAGTCTCCGCGATGAGCGCGAACGAGTCGTTGATGGGATTGTAGGGCGTCGTGCGCAAGACCGTGCCGACGATGACGTCGCCAGCGCGTTCGGCCAAGCCAAGCGCGACGGTATTCGGCGTCGCCGGTTTTTCCGCGGGCAGCGCAACAGACGGTTGCTTGGGATCTGCCATCGGCAGAACGGGCGTCTTGTGCTCGTTCCTCGCGCAACCAGCGAGCGCGAGCGAACCGACGAGCGCGGCGATACCGAAGCTCCCGACGGTGCGGGTCACGGTCTCGCGCCTCAGGCCTTGACCTTGATGTCCTTCGCCTGCTTCCACGCGAGCTCGAAGAGCTCTGCGAGCGCGGCCGCGAAGAACGGCGTGTTGATCCACACGCCGACATCGTAGGTGGGGTGCACGCTCTCGTCATCGAGCAGCATGAACATGACTTCCTTGCCGTCGGCGATGCACAGGCGTGCCTTGACGCCGCGCAGGTCGCGGATCGTCGCTATCGCGGCGACATCAGCCAGGCTCTTCTGGTTCTTCGCCGTGACGGGGCACGCGATGCGGATCTTGACGCCGCGATCATGCGCTTTCTTGAGCGAACGAAAGTGCGTCTCGACCTTGCGCGTCGCGCCGTCTTCGGTCGTGATGATGATGATCTCCTTCTCGGCGGCGCGGATCATCTGATCCATCTGGTCGTACGCGTTGGTGCGGCCCTTGAGCGCGCCGGTGATGTCCGCGGGGTCGACCATCTCGACGCCGTTCTTGTGCAGGGACTTCAGCTCGTCCAGGATGCTGGAGCCCTTGAGCTCGTCGAGCGTCTCGGCCTGGCGGTCCGCGTCGGCCTTGACGTTCTTCTTCACGCGCTCGACGACCTCTTCTGGGTCGACCGCGATGTACTTGATCGGCTTGCCGATCTTCATGATGATGAAGCCTTTCTTCTCCAGCGACTCCAGCACGTCGTAGCTGCGCGAGCGCGGGACGCTGGCGATGTCAGACAGCTCGCCCGCGGTGGAGACGCCGCGGGAGAGGAGCGCTGTCCAGATCTTGGCCTCGTAGCTGTTGAGCCCGAAATCCTTGATCTTCTTGAGGAACTCCTTCTGGACGATGGTCATAGGGCATGGGAGCGCAACGGCAATTATAAACATTTCTTTTTTCATCACCAACTGGAAGTGAAAAAACAAAGAAATGCCCATACAGAAAAGAAAGAAAGGCCCCACCGCAAGGAATTTATACCCTCGTTTAAAAAAGACCGACGGAAAACCATATTCCGCAATACTTGTATGGTTTCATAGTGGTCACAGTGACGAAGCGCAAGATCACGATGACGGTGGACGACCGCATCTTCGCGGCATTCAAGCAGTACTGCCGCGCGAACGGCATGAAGGTCTCGAGCCGCGTCGAGATCATGATACGCGACTTCCTCACAGGTACCGAGCAACGGCCACAGAGACCGCAGGCACCTCTCGAGCAAACTCGTCCCCCACAGGAACGCGACGCGGATCGCAAACGAGGTGATGCGCGATGATCGCCCCGGCACCTTGCGCCTCACACGCCCGCGCGCGACGGACGATCTTAGCGACCATCCTCTTCACGGCTCTCATCGCGTTGCTGCTCGCGCCGCTCGCGCACGCGAACCTGGTGGCGCGCGACATCTATCTTCTCGGTGAGCCGGTCGCGTTCGAGGCCCCCGCGGCAAGCGATCCATTGCGGATCGTCATCGATGCGCCGGACGGCAAGTATCGCCTGCTTGAAGGGACCGGCACGACATTCACGCCAACGACCGTTGGGAACCACACCATCACCGCGCTCGGTCCTGACGGCCAGATCGTCGACCAAGACACGTTCGCGGTCATCGCGCCACCCGTGACGCAAGAACAGGGATATGCGATCAGCGTCAGCGATGATCCGCGTGCGGACGAGCAAGTGCTGATCCACATCACACCGCAACCCGAAGGCCCTGTGGACATCGTCATCAGCGCGCGAGCGGGGAAGTTCCGCTACGCCGGCCCTTGGGTGGATTCGCCGTTCACGCCAAAAGACGAAGGACCGCACGAGATCCTGCTTTCGCAGGAGGGCAAAGAGCTAGCGAGGTACACGTTCCTGGTCGGACCTGCACGACCGACCCCGCCAGTGACGACCTTGCCCGATGAGAACGCCAGCGGCGGACAACAACCGACAGGGTCTGGTACGCCGAGCGCTGGATCGGATCCTGGTCGCGGCAACCTGTCGCCCGGCATAGCGGCGAGTGGCGTGGTCGAATTCACGCTACGCGACGGGAAGGATCGCCGCACGAGCACGCAGGCGCACCTGCTGCGCAAGCGCTCAGGCACCGACGGGGATCGGTATGATGTCGAGCTCGACACGGACCAGCGCGTCGCGCGTCGCATCCTGATCAGGGACTTGCGGCTCGACCCGTCGATGACGGCCGGAGTCGCGCAGGTATCGACGGACAGCATCAAGGACACCGCGCTGCGTCGCACGGGACCTGTCCTGAAGGCGTACGCGATCGATTTCGGCGGGTTGAATTTCTCTGACGCGATCGTCACCGGTGTCGCGCAGGGCACGGTCCTCTCGAAATGCGCGTTGTGGGATTTCTCCACGCAGACGTGCCGCGGGTCGTGGGTGAAGATCGCCGACCTCGTACCAGGTCAAGAGTACAACATCACCATCTATCCGGGGGATCCCGGTTTCGCGGAGACGGGTGTCGCGACCGTCAACAGCCGCAAACCCATCTACCTCCCCAACGAGACCGCCGAGCTCTTGATGGTGGTCTTGGACACGGGCGGCTACCTGGTGAGCAACGCGAGCATCGTGCTGCGCATCATCGATCCAGTGAACGGCACGCAGACGCGAACGACGCAATCCGGGCAGATCCTGGAGATCTCACGGGGCGTCTATCGCACGTACTACACCGGCACAGCACACATCGGGAACTACACGCTCATCGTCAACGCGACAGCTCCGGGCGTCGGTTCTGTCCTGGGGAGTTCCTTCGCGGTCGGCACCGATCATCCGTTCGATATCCTGCGCGACACTCCCGTGACGACCGATCCGTTCAAAGGACCGTTCAATTCGACCATCACGGTCGTGCCGAGAACCGGCGCGATAGCGTACGACCTCACGGAAGTGCTTCCGGCAGAGTTCACGGTCGTGGACGCGGGCGGAGCTGCGGTGAGCGGCGACAGCGCGAACACGTACCTCACCTGGACGGGATTGATCGGAAGCCAAAGCGTAGAATATAGTGCCCGGCCGCCGCTCGTGACCCCGGCGCTCTTCGCGCTCGGTAAGGCGTTCGTCACGTACGTGCAGGACAGCGTCACGTTGGTGTTCGAGGAAGCCCGTGCGTGGTTCCTCGCGGTCGATCCCGAAGTGACCCGTGAGCAGGGACTGGTCGTGTATGGCGACCGATCACCTGACGGTTCGGTCAAGTTCCGCAACTGGACCGGCACCTTGCTGCAGGGGGAGCAGGACAGCGGCCTGGATTTTGTCGATCGTACTACGTGGTTCCGCTTCCGATGCCTCAAGGCGCGCGGTGAGTGCTTGCTGTTGGCGAGCGATGGAGGCAACGACCTGAACTTCGCGGTGTTCGACACGAACCTCTGGGCGTGGCGCAACTTCACGCAGCTCGATTCGAACATCGGTCAGGATGACCAGATGCAGTTCGATGTCGAGTGCGAGGATAACAGCGGCGTGTGCCTCATCGCGTATGAGGATGCCACCACAGGGAACAACAATTTCCAGGCACGCATCTGGAACGCATCAGGGCTCCAGAGCGCTTCAGCATACACCGTCACCGGCGGAGAGAATAACGATTTCCAATGGCTCGAGCTCTATCCGCAGAAAGGGACGAATCTGATCGGCATCGCGCTCCAAAACGACGGCGGCGGAGCGAACACCGACACGCCTGCCGTTTACGGCGGCATCTGGAACGGGTCCACATTTGTCAACTGGAGCGCTCTCACGACGGTAGGTCCGGCGCAAGGCAACGGAAGGACATTCTTCAAGCACTTCGACTGCGGCTGGGAGGGGAACACGAGCGATTTCCTGTGCTTCTACGGCGAGAACAACCTCAACGGCGTCGCCGCCCAGCGATGGCACAATTGGGCCTGGACGAGTCTGGGCACGATCTACAGCGCCACAGGCGATGAGGTGCTCGAGGTCGCGGTGTGCGGGCAGGAACCGTGGAGCGATTTCAACCACAACACGCTCGGGGTCTTCTTCTGCGATGACGCGGCCGATCTCGATGGGGCGGTCTGGAACGGCAGTGTGCTCAACAAGACAGCGACGAGCGAAACGCCAGCCGTAAACACGAACGCGGAGTGCGGCTCGAACAAGGCGGTCGATGAGTGGGGCAGGAACTTCGAGTGCCGTTGGGAACACAACGGCGACCAGGCGGTCTTCGTCTGGGTGGCGACAAGCGGGAACAACTTCCTCACCGCGGCGACCTACACCAGAAGCACGAAGGCCTGGAGCATAACGAACTGGACCATCGGCACGCAGATCGTCGCGACCGGAGCAGGAGACCTGCGCATGGCACAACTCATCCCCAACCAGGAGTCCGACAAGATGTTCCTGGTATATGCCGACGCGTCAAGCGATGCGGGATGTGCCGATTGGACAGGCAGTTCCTGGGATGGGAGCGGATGCAACAGTCAAGCAGTGTTCGAGACAAGCGGCGCCCGCCCTGCGAGGCAGTGGGTCACGTTTGACTGGTTCCGCACGCCGCCACCGCAACCGGAGATCACCATCTATCGCCCTAACGGCACGCACACCGCGATCAACTTCAGCGGCATCCTCAGCCCGAGCTCGACGAGCAGGATGGAGGAGAACCTCACCACGACTGCGCTCCCACCCACCGGCACGAGCGCGCCGCTTCCCGGAACCGAAGTGCCGTCGGCGGCGTACGTGAATATCACCGCATCAGACGACACCCGGCGCAGCACGGTCGTGACGACCACCGGTGGCCAGCGCGCCACGCAGATCTTCAATTTCAGCGTGATCGACTCGCCCATCTCGATGTCGCAGATCGTGCTCACGCACGAGGGGCACGCGACGCAAGGGGTCGCGCAGACCGCGAGCAACTTCGACATCTACGTGTACAACTGGTCGAGCGATGCGTACGTGCTCGAGCGCACGGTGTTCGCGAGCGCGACCGACGTCCTGAGCGAGATCACCATCTCTGGCGGGTTCACGGACTACGTCCGTGGCCGGCAGATGCTGGTCCTGGTCGAAGGCCAGTTCGCGACCGGCGGGGGAGGGAATGCGCGCGCAGAGGTCACGACCGATTTCATCGGCCTGTCGATCGATTCGATCGCCGTCCTGCGCGCGAACGTGACGGTGAACGCGAGCGCTGAGGACGACGACGGCGTCTCGGCCTGCAACTGGTCGCTCATCAACCTCTCCGGCATCCAGATCGGCAACACCTCGCCCTTGCCGCTGCACACCGATCCGTATTACGTGAACATCAACGACACACGACTGTACCCGGATGGCACGTACGACCTGACGGTCGTGTGCCGGGACACGTTGGGGAACCGCCGCAACACGAGCGAGCGTGTGCGCATCGACAATACGCCGCCCAACGTGACGCTCTTCACGCCCGGCAACGCCACGAACCTGAGCCTGGGCCACGCGGTGTTCTCATGGAACGCCACCGATATCCCGGGAGAGAACCTGGTGTGCAACGCCACCATCGACACGAGCGTCTCGGCATCGAACGTCGTGTCGCCGCACGGGGAGAACACGTCGCGCAACATCACGAGCATCGCTGATGGAGCGCACAACTGGAGCGTCACGTGCGCCGATGACGCGGGGAACCGCAACGTGAGCGACATGTGGAATTTCACCATCGACACGAAGATCCCCGGGATCGCGCTCATCGCGCCAAGCAACAACGGGTACTCGCGAACGACAACAGTGAACTTCACCTACACGCCAAGCGATGCGAACGGGCTCTTCAACTGCACCATCCGTCTCGACAATGCGGATAACATGACGGTCCTCGCGCCGACGAGCGGCGCCACGACGAACTTCACCATCCCAAATCTCGACGAGCGCCAGCATCTGTGGAACATCACCTGCTTCGACAATTTCGCGAAGCAGAACACGAGCAACACCAGGAACTTCACGGTCGATGCGACGCTCCCGACCATTTACCTGAACACGACGAACGGCATCACGTTCAACAACACGCCCGCGATGCTGAACTTCACCGCCGTCGACAATATCGACACGAACCTCACATGCAACATCACCGTGAACGGCACGGTGGTGGTCGCGAACATCGGCGCGGTGAACAACACGCTCGTGTCCCGCAACGTGACCCTCGAGGACGGCGATCATTCCTGGAACGTCACGTGCGTCGATGATGCGGGGAACGCGAACACCTCGCAGACGAGGTTCTTCCGCGTCCTTGGCGGCCCGATCGTGACGCTGCGCCGCCCGGGCAACGGGTCCGTCAGCAACGGCTCATACGTGAATTTCACGTATTACGTCCAGGACGGCGACGGGGTCGCGAACTGCTCGCTCATCATCGACAACATCGTCAACCAGACCTCCCTCTCCATCACGAACAACGCGAACAACAGCTTCATCGCCAACCTGACGGAAGGCCAGCACCTCTGGTCGGTGAACTGCACGGACAGCATGGGAACTGTCGGGCAGAGCGCATCGTGGTATGTGAGCGCCGACAACACGCCGCCAAGCATCACGCTCAACCTCCCGAATCCCGGGCAGATTCTCAACACCACCCCGACGGCAGTGAACTTCACCATGACCGATAATCTCTCGCCAAACGCGACCTGCAACCTGACGATCGACAGCGCGGTCGCCGCATCGAATCAGAATTTCGTCGTGCTCAACAACACCCTGACGACCAGGACACAGACGGTCATCAACGGCCTGCACTACTGGAACGTCACGTGCGTCGATCTCGGAGGGAACTACTTCACATCCGCGACGCGCAACTTCACGGTCAACGTGACGTTCCCGCTCACCGTGACGGTGACGACCGGCAAGAAGCAGTACCAAGAGGGGGAGACCGTCTACGTGAACATCACCGTCCGCAACGAGTCGAACCGCCCTGTCGGAGCGAACGGAACCATGGACCTCATCTTCACGAACGCCACCGCGACCGACCTTTCCTGGTGGAACGTCTCCTGGGTGAGGCGTAAACCGATCTACATCAATGAGACCTCGAACGTC